>WGDF01000188.1 GCA_015493405.1 Flavobacteriaceae bacterium | reverse complement strand
TTAATAGACTGTGCGAATCAAAATCGGCAATACCGATTTCTACCGTCGGTTTTTTTAAGACTTTGGGGACGTTGTCTATGGCTTTTGATAAAATTTGTCTGACTTCCGACCAATTTTCTTCATAGGGAATATGCACGTCAATTTCCAAACGTATAACACCCTTTTCAGAATAATTGGTAACAATATCATCAGTTATTTTTGAATTTGGGACAATCAGAACTTTTTGCCCGGGCGTCACGAGTTTAGTATTGAAAATCATAATTTCTGCAACCCGACCAAATTTGTCTCCCAATTGAATCCAATCGCCGACTTTGTAGGGTTTTAAAGTCAAGATCAACAAGCCTGAAGCAAAATTGCCTAAACTGCCTTGCAATGACATGCCTACTGCAAAACCTATAGCAGCAACTAAAGCAACCAGTCCGGATAAATCGGCTCCTAAAATACTGAGTGCTATAAAAATAACGGTAGCTTTTAGCGTGATGTCAATAATGTTGAGTAGGAATGGGCGAATATTATCCGAGACACCGGCTTTGATCATTATTTTTTCAATAGCCTGATGTAATTTTTTGACGATTTTCAGTCCAATCCATAAAACCAAACCGGCAATAATAAGTTTAGTTCCGTAACTGACTATTTTATCAATGGTGCTTTTATCAAAATTAAATAAGTCGTTGAAATATTCTTTCATTTGTGAAAATTTTGGCTCAAAATTAGATAATTAATACTATTAAACCAAATATTGTTTGTTGCTTTAGAGCGTTTGTGATTTTTGTATTTTTACTTTATCAAATGAAACAACTGTTTGGTGTTATCAGCAGGTTCTTTTATCCAATCGCTATTGGTTAAACTTGTCATATCTTTTATATTTGAACCTATTAATCGTTTTTGAATTGATTAGTCTTTTAACATTAATTAAAGCGACCATTCAAAAACTAAAAACTATAAATGATGAAAAAAGTTTTAATTGTTTTTTTAAGCCTGCTTTTACACCAAACTTATGCTCAAAATAGTAAATTTGGTTTGAGTATTCAAGGCGGGCGTGTAATGCCTAGCAGCGACTTTGGCACTTTTAGCCAAAACGGAATTGCCGGTGAAATCGATTTCAATAGAGCTGTTGGGCCAAAGTTGTCGGTTGTTTTAGGGGCCGATTTCGAAAGTATGTCAGCCATTAATAGCGATGAAAAATGGCAGAAATTAGGTCTTAATATCGGGCCTTCATATCATTTATTGCAATCAAAATATAAGCTTGATGTATTCGGATTGATTGGTTATGTCAGACGCAGTATTCCTAATATCAAGACGGCATATCCAAATAGCGATGTATTGATTAGCAAGCTAAATGGTCAATCTTCAGGAGGATTACAAGCCGTAATTGGCATCAAAGTCGGTTATGCTATCAGTAAGCGGATAAATCTTTTTGTAAAACCTCAATATACGACGAGTTTCAGTCGGGTGTCTTACCAATCCAGGGATCTTTCGCCGGCTGTTAATGAAAGAGGGGGCTTAGATATCGAAGCTGCGAATAATATTCAATTTCAAAATAGAACCGTAAATCCGGCCGGAGGTTCGGTTAATGTTGGTATTGATATTCTTTTTGCCAATGATTGGAATTCCACACGAAGTAATAAAACATCCAAAACATCTTAATTGTTCGTTTGTTCTAATAATGTGAGTTTGATATAAAATTCCGGAAATTGTATTTTAGGTCGTGCTCATGTTTAATAAAATACCTGTAAAGTTTAGGCCTTACAGGTATTTATTCAAGGTTGTTCTCCTGTATTTATTTTTTGCGGTTTTTAATCATTTGCTCCAAACGATCCCACATTTCAGGCGGAATTTTGTCCAACTGATTAAACTCTCCTGCGCCATAAAGCCATTCTCCGCCGTCTATGGTAATAACTTCGCCATTGATATAAGCGGAATAATCGCTCATTAAATAAGCGGCCAAATTTGCCAATTCTTGGTGTTCGCCGACTCTTTTTAACGGAATTTTTTTAGCGGGATCAAATTTTTCTTTTAAATCGCCGGGTAGTAGTCTGTCCCAAGCACCTTTGGTAGGAAATGGTCCGGGTGCTATGGCATTGCTTCTGATGCCGTATTTGGCCCATTCAACAGCTAATGAACGTGTCATAGCTAAAACGCCGGCTTTAGCAGTAGCAGAAGGCACGACGAAAGCTGAACCGGTCCATGCATATGTGGTCACAATATTCAATATGGTCGTGGGTTTAATCTGTTCTTTGATCCAATATTTACCTAGAGCCAAAGTGGTATTTTTGCTACCTTTTAACACGATATCAATAATGGTATCAAAGGCATTTGCAGAGAGCCGTTCTGTGGGGCTGATAAAATTTCCGGCGGCGTTATTGACCAACCCGTTAACGGTTCCAAACTGCTTAACAGCTTGTTCCAGCATTTGTTTGACTTGGTCATAATGACGTACGTCACAAGTTAAGGGCAAAACTTGTCCGCCGGTTTCTTGACTTAAATCTTCTGCTGCTTTTTTGAGTTTCTCAAAATTTCTTGAGGTAATGACAACTTTGGCGCCCAATTGTAAAAAATAGCGGCTCATTGTTTTTCCCAATCCACTGCCGCCACCGGTAACAATGATGGTTTTGCCTTGTAAGGCAAAATCTCTGAGCATAGGTTCTGTATATTTCATAGTATAATTTTATTGATTATAACAATTCGGTTACTTCATTTCGAATATAAGCCAAACCGATATTGGTCGGGACTTCTTCTTGAGCAGATCGCTCTATTAAGGCACGCTGTAAATCGCCGGCTGTTTTTAGATTGGTATCTTCTGATGTTTGTTTAATAAAAAGCATGGTGGCATTTTTGGCTGTAGCAATCATTTCCCAGCATTTGGTACTGACGTAAATTTGCTGGCTTAAATTATGTTCAAATTCGCTTTCTATTTGAACAATTAAAGACAGTTCATAGGTATGCAGATCATCGGAGTCCGGTTTGATATTTTGAACTAATTTTGCCGGAGAAATACGCTCTAGAAATAAAGCTAAACGTTCATAAGCTTGCAATCGAATGGGAAGCGCATGCTTTTTTAAATCGGATTTAGCCAACAGCAAAGCTTTTTTTTCTTCATAACGATAAAAACGATTTAAAAAATAGTAAGTTGTGTAACCTGTAACTGCTGCAGGAAGGGCATATTTTAAGCCTTCTATAATTTCACCGAGATAATCCATAATAATAATTTAAATGCCTACAAATTTAAACTAAAATTTTGGAAAATAAGGTTTAAAAATATGAGATGTTAATTGTCAGCTTCTAATTCTACAATAAAATGAGCATTGCGAAAATCGACATGAAAAATAAAATGGGTCTCGTTAAATTCTTTAATACGGCATTTCACATTCTCATTTTCTATGTTCATTGAAAATGTTTTTTGGCTTAAAAATTTATATTTAAATTTATCGACGCGATTGCCATATAAAGCATAAATATGAAATTGACTAAAGACCACTTCAACATCTTTAAAAGCCGCTTCATCTGTTACAATACCGGTTTCTAATATGCTTTTGAGTTTCCATTTAGTCGAAATAATTTGATCAATACGTTTTTTTGTGTTCTCTGAAATTTCAGTCGATACAAAGGAAGGCTGCGATTTTTGGGCTGTCATTTTCATATCAAAGATAAATACAAAAACCTTGCCAATTTTGACTTATTATAATTATTTTTTTTCAAACTTAATTTTTCTTGCTTTAGGAGGCGGATTGTTGTAATTTTGCATTGCAAATTGGGTAAACATCTTGTCGCTCCGATACCCATCGGGGAGGAAAGTCCGGACACCATAGAGCAGTATAGCGGATAACATCCGTCTCCGTCTTTGACGGAAGGACCAGTGGCACAGAAACCAGGTACAGTTCGGCTGTAGTGAAAAGGCTAAACTCTATACGGTGCAATGCCAAATATACCCACAAATAAAGATTGGCTCGGTCAAGTGGGAGGGTAGGCAGCTTCAGGTAATTGGTAACAATTATCGTAGATAAATGACGAGACCAGACAGAATCCGGCTTATCGTTTGCTCAATTTGCTTTTTATCTATTAAATTCACGTTATTTATAATTAAAAAATACTTAATTTTGTCCTAAAGGCTTGGAATGTGTTTATTTTTTAAAATCATTCAAGTTCTAAACATTGGAAATTCTATCGGTTTGTATCAAGCTGATTTATTTTAATTTATACGTTATAAACCATCATGGAATCAGAAATTAATTCAAAATTGGAGCAACTTGAGGCAAAAATTAGAAAATTATTGGTCGAAAATTTTGATTACAGACAAAAAATTTCTAATTTTGAAGTATTATTAAAAGCCCAAGCTGAACAAGTATCAAAATGCGAAGCGGAAAACACGAAATTGAAACTTGATATTGAACAGTTTAAATTGGGCCAAGCATTTGCAGGTAATAAAGAAGATAACGAAGAAGCTAAAGCAAAAATTGACAGTTTAATTAAGGAGATCAACCTTTGTATTGCAACTTTAAAAGATTAATAACTATTGGAAAATAAAGTTAAAATCAAAGTAACCATAGCAGGAAGGGTTTACCCTTTGAAGGTTACTCCTAGTGAGGAGGAGCATGTGAGAAAAGCTGTCGATTTTATTGATGAAAGGATAAAAATAATTGAAAAAAAATATGCCATTAAAGACATACAAGACATTCAAGCCTTAATACTGTTGGAATTAGCTTCCGAGTTAAATTTTTTAATCAATCAAAATGAAATAGAAACGCAATTGATGCAAGATAAATTGAATCAATTGTTGCATTTAGAATAGAAATAGTTCATATTAACATAACTGCCTGCACTTATTTAAATTTGTTAAACTCAACACAAATTCATTAAAAAGGGTGAGTCGTTGTTGTGAAAACAGGCCACACTATCTATTGGATAGGCTTTAAGCCGGTGGAAGTTTGAGCAATACGTTAGCTCTAAACCTGTTTTATCGGGGTTTAATCAGAATTATCAAATAAGTGCAGGCTTTTTATTTTCAAATAAATCATCAAACAACGAAATTATGGAAACAATTATGATATACCTATTAATAGGTTTACTTATAGGTTTTATTTTAACCTACTTATTAAAGGGTGCTTTAGATAAAAAACGTTCTGCCAGCATCATTAATAAAGCCTATAAAAAGGCAGATCAAATCGTGGTTAAGGCACAAGATGAAGCCAATCAAATTAAAAATATTGCTGAAAAAGAAGGTGAAGCGCTTAAAAAAGAAAAAATCTTACAAGCCAAAGAAAAATTTTTAGAGCTAAAAGAGCGTCATGAAAAGCACATTATAGATCGGGAAAAAAAGATTTCAGAATCCGAAAAACGTGCTAAAGAAAAAGAATCTTTATTGGCTCAAGAACTCGCACAAAACAAAAAACTCAAACAAGAATTGGCCGAGAAAGAAAATCTTTTCAGTGAAAAATTGAAATTTTTGGAAAAACGTTCAGAAGAAATTAAAAAAACGCATGAAAGGCAATTAGGGCTATTGGAGCAAATTTCAGGTTATTCGGCAGAAGAAGCTAAAAACGAATTAATCGAAACACTCAAAGAAGATGCTAAGATTGAGGCTATGAAATATGTGCAAGACACTATTGAAGAAGCCAAGCTGACAGCCCAAAAAGAAGCTAAAAAAATTGTAATTAATACCATTCAACGCATTGGAACCGAAGAGGCTATTGAAAATACCGTAACCACTTTTCATTTGGAATCCGATGAAGTAAAAGGACGTATTATTGGACGTGAAGGTCGTAATATCAGGGCCTTAGAAGGCGCGACAGGTGTCGAGATTATTGTCGATGACACACCGGAAAGTATTTTGTTATCCGGTTTCGATCCAATCAGACGTGAAATCGCCAGATTGTCATTGCACAAATTGGTTACCGATGGCCGTATCCATCCGGCTCGAATAGAAGAAGTGGTCAAAAAAACCAAAAAACAACTCGATGAGGAAATTGTTGAAATCGGTAAACGAACAATTATTGATTTGGGGATTCACTCTTTACATCCAGAATTGGTAAAAACAGTCGGCCGTATGAAATACCGCTCTTCATATGGACAAAACTTACTTCAACATTCGCGTGAAGTTGCTAAAATATGTGGTATAATGGCAGCCGAATTAGGTTTAAATCCTAAAATTGCCAAACGTGCAGGTTTATTGCACGATATCGGAAAAGTTCCTACAGATGAAACAGAAATGCCGCACGCTTTATTGGGCATGCAATGGGCCGAAAAATTTGGCGAAAGTCCGGATGTGGTTAATGCTATTGGCGCACACCATGACGAAATTGAAATGACATCACTTTATGCACCGGTCGTGCAAGTAGCCGATGCTATTTCCGGAGCCCGTCCCGGAGCTCGACGCCAAATTTTAGAATCTTACCTCAAACGTTTAAAGGAATTGGAAGAAGTTGCTTTTGGATTTCCGGGAGTGCAAAAAGCTTATGCCATACAAGCTGGACGTGAATTGCGTGTTATTGTTGAAAGTGAAAAAGTGGATGATGATACGGCGAAACGTCTATCTTTTGAAATCACTCAAAAAATTCAAACTGAAATGACCTATCCCGGACAAGTCAAAGTAACGGTTATTAGAGAAACCCGTGCTGTGAATATTGCCCGATAGTTAATGAAAAAATCCTTTCACTTGAGGTTGCTTTTAAAGCAGCCTCATTTTTTTTAAATAATTTGACGTTATAAATTATAAATATAATTTTTTTTCATTTTTGACATATTATTTAAAATACTTTCATTTTTTATTGATTAATATAAATATTTAAGAAGAATATCTTATAATC
>WGDF01000187.1 GCA_015493405.1 Flavobacteriaceae bacterium | reverse complement strand
CGTCTCAAAAAATCGGAATGTTCTTTGAGTTCTTGCAAATGCAGATCCTCTTCCATTTGACTGATGATATGATAATCATAACGGCGAAAAGTCTGAATAATTTCATTGATATCATCCGTTTGTATCTTGACTTCCACTACGGTATTCTGGCCGGCCTCATTAACCAAAATTCCTAATATTTTTCCGCCGTCAGATTCTATAATTTGTGCCACTTCACTAATGCTTAAATCAGCAGTAACTTTGCTAATGACCAAGACATATCCTTTGTCATTAATAAACGCTTTTTCAGTTAATAAATTTAGAATATCGTCCAATAACCGAATGCCGATAAATTGGCCCGAAAAATCTAAAACGCCTAAGACATTAGCTTCTGTCCGCATCATAACGGCTAAACTTTCCGTCCAATTCATTTGATCGGATAGATATACTTTTTCCAATAAATAGGCATAATCTTTTAAAGTCTCCTGCTTGTTTTCAATCGCCATCAGATCATCGCAACGCACCATGCCACGGTAAATCCCTTTTTCAACTACCGGCAAATGACTGAATCCATACTGATTACATATTTCGATCAATGTAACAATGGTTTCATTATATGTAAAGGCATTGAATTTATAAATAGGAATATTTAACATAATTGGTAATTTTTTGAATAATAATCAAAGCATCTAATATTGCAAAAATAAATAAATAAAAAGATAAATGTCAGTTTTGGTATACTAGTTTTTTATAAATTTGCTTGTTATTTCAAATCAAGAGAAAATAATCAGAAATTATGCATAAACAAGTCAAAATATCAAAAGGTTTAGACATTAATTTGAAAGGTCGGCCGGCTTTGAAAATTGCCAAAATACCGCGTTCCAATCAATATGTTGTCAAACCTACTGAATTTTATGGCATTAATCCGCGTTTATCTGTTAAAATCGGTGATCATGTTGACGCCGGCGATCCATTATTTTATCATAAATATATGGATAAAATCAAATTCACTTCGCCTGTCAGTGGTATAGTTGAAGATATTGTCCGCGGAGAAAGACGTAAAATTTTAAAAATAATCATTCGGGCCGATGCGTCAGATACCTTTAAATCGTTTAAAACGGACAAACCTGAAAATTTATCCAAAGATCAAACTTTAGATTTGCTATTGGAAAGTGGTTTGTTTGCAACTATCAAACAACGCCCCTACGATTTAATTGCCCATCCCGATGATCAACCCAAAGCTATTTTCATATCAGCTTATGACTCGGCACCTTTAGGAGTGGATTATACTTTTGCCTTAAAAAACAATATGAAAGCCTTTGAAAACGGTCTGAAGGCACTCAAAAAATTAACAGAAGGTAAAGTTTATTTAATCATAAATGGCGAAACAGCTTCTAATTTTGACAAACTCAATGAGGTTGAAATTATCAAAGCTTTCGGTCCGCATCCCGTTGGCAATGTCAGTGTCAGTATTGAAAAATTTGAGCCCATCAGTAAAGGGGACCGTATCTGGACCGTTAATCCGGCAGATATTGCTATGATTGGGTCATTTTTTGAAACCGGACAATACAATCCCGTCAGAACCATTGCACTGGCAGGATCCAAAGTTAAAGAACCAATGTATTATACGGTTAAAGCTGGCGCTGATTTAACAGATTTCTTAAAAGACAAATTGGTCGATGACAATGTGCGTATCATCAGTGGCAACGTATTGACCGGTGCAAACATCACGCAAGATAAAATTTTGAATTTTTATGATAATGAAATAACGGTTATACCTTTGGGTAAAAAATCAAGATTTTTGGGTTGGATGCCTTTTTTAGCTGAAAACAGAAAGAGTTTTTACAACTTCGGGTTTAGCAAAAAACTGTTGGACATTGATGCCAATATGTATGGTGAAGAACGTGCCTTTGTCATGAATGAAGAGTTAGAATCAGTTATGCCATTAGATATTTACCCCGTTCATTTGCTTAAGGCAGCTTTAGTTGGCGATGTCGAAAAAATGGAACAATTGGGCATTTTAGAAGTCGCACCTGAAGATTTTGCCTTATTGGATTATATCAGTTCCTCTAAAATTGATACACAAGAATTAATCAGAAAAGGCTTGGATATTATGCAAGTCGAAATGGGATAAATTTGTAACTAACAGGTTAAAACCTTTGAAATAATAAATTAAAAATGAAACCGACATAATTAAAACAATCATTAAACCTACAAAAAAATGATTGTTTTAATTATCAAAAGTTACATCTGACCAAAATGTTAAAATTAAAAATAAACAGATGAAAGTATTAGAAAAGTTTTTTAATAAATACGAACACTTGTTTCTCGAAGGTGGTAAGTATGAAAAGTATCGTCCTGCTTATATGGCGATGTACACTTTTATGTTTACACCCGATGAAACCACCAAAAAAGGAGCACATATCCGTGATGCCGTTGATTTGAAACGGGTTATGTTTACGGTTGTTTTAGCCTTGATTCCTGCGACTATTTTCGGTATGTGGAATGTGGGTTATCAATATTTTCACCAAGCCGGTATGGCATTTTCCAATATGGATGCCTTTGTTTACGGCTTTTGGAAAGTCTTACCTATGATTATCGTCTCTTATGTGGTCGGTTTAGGCATTGAGTTTTACTTTGCCGTATTACGCGGTCATGAAGTCAATGAAGGTTATTTGGTAACCGGATTATTGATTCCGCTGATTATGCCGGTCACTATTCCCTTATGGATTTTGGCGGTTTCAGTCGCTTTCGCCGTTGTTATTGGCAAAGAAGTATTTGGAGGTACCGGAATGAATATTGTCAACCCGGCTTTAACCGCTCGAGCCTTTGCCTTTTTTGCGTATCCGACTTTTATGTCCGGTAACGAAGTCTGGATTCCCAAACCGGAACATGCCGATGCCTATTCCGGAGAAACTATTTTAGGCGCATTGGGACAAGGGCACCACATTGCATATACTTGGAAAGATATGTTTTTCGGAACGATTCCCGGTAGTATTGGTGAAACTTCCGTATTGATGATATTAATTGGTGCAGCGCTTTTATTATTAACCCGTGTCGCCAGTTGGCGCATTATGGTTTCCGGATTTTTAGGTGCAGCCATTATGGCTTTTATCTTTAATCTTTGGGGCGCTAATACTTTGATGCAACTCCCTTGGTGGCAACACTTGCTCGTCGGTGGCTTGGCATTCGGTGTAGTTTTTATGGCAACCGATCCTGTTACGGCGGCACAAACCCGAAAAGGAAAATGGATTTACGGTTTCCTTATCGGTATGTTCGCCATATTGGTACGGGTATTTAATCCGGCTTATCCCGAAGGCGTAATGTTGGCCATCTTATTGATGAATGTCATTGCCCCCACCATTGATTACTACGTGGTACAAGCCAATATCAAAAAAAGAATGAAAAGATTAGTAAAACAAACGGCTTAATATCTTGAATTATGGACAGAAACAGTAATATATATACAATTTTATTTGCAGCCGTTGTCGTTACAGTGTCTGCGGTCTTATTAGCAGTAGCAGTAATGGTCTTAAAACCGGCACAAGAACGCAATAAAAGACAAGAAAAAATGACCGATATTATGTACACTATCGGTTTGGACAAAGAAGCTCTGGCCGGTAAAGCTGCCGCAGAAGGCTTAAAATTGAACTATAAAACCATTGAGACTTATTTTAAAAAATATTTTCTCAAGCAATATGCACTTAAATCTGACGGCAGTGTAGACCAATCGGTAAATGCATTTGATATCAATCTCAAAACGGAATTAAAAAAACCGGAAAATGAGCAACGTTATCCTATCTATATCGCCAAAGTTGATGGTAAAAAATACTATGTTATTCCGCTTTACGGTAAAGGTTTATGGGATGATATTTGGGGTTATATTGCTCTCAATGAAGATTTAAATAGTGTTAAAGGGGTCAAATTCGGACACAAAGGTGAAACTCCCGGCTTAGGAGCTGAAATCACCAAGAAATGGTTTGAAAAACAGTTTGTAGGTGAAAAAATCTATGATAAAGACGGGACTTTCAAAGGGATTACGTTGATTAAAGGTCATAAAGATCCCAAAAATATGGATAAAGACAATCATGAAGTTGATGCCATTTCGGGTGCTACTTTAACGAGCAATGGGGTTACTAATATGATTCAAGAACGTTTGAAACATTACCTACCCTTCTTTAAAAAACTGAGACAACAAAAAAATTAAAATATCATGGCAAAAAAACAAAAATGGCAAGATCTGTTAACAGATCCGTTAAATGAAAACAATCCGATTACGGTTCAAATATTGGGTATTTGTTCAGCTTTGGCTATCACCGTTAAGTTGATGCCGGCCATCGTTATGGCCTTATCAGTAATGGTCGTAGTCGCTTTCAGTAATTTGATTGTTTCTATGATGCGAAATTATATTCCGAACCGGATTCGTATCATCGTGCAATTATTAGTGGTCGCCACCTTAGTTATTTTGGTCGACCAAATTTTAAAAGCATTTGCTTATGACGTATCCAAACAATTATCGGTCTTTGTCGGTTTAATTATTACCAACTGTATCGTGATGGGACGTTTGGAAGCTTTTGCACTGGCAAACAAACCGCTTGATTCGTTTTTAGATGGGATTGGTAATGGTGCCGGTTATGGATTGGTGCTTATAATTGTCGCCTTTTTCCGCGAACTTTTAGGCTCTGGAACTTTATTCGATCAAAAAGTTATTCCGCAATCATTTTATGATGCAGGTTACGTTAATAATGCGATGATGCTATTGCCGGCAATGGCTTTGATTACTTTAGGAATTTATATATGGATACAACGCAGTTTATATCCGCAACTAACTGAAAAAGAATAAAAAGGAAGTATTATGGAATTATGGAATATATTTATACGTAGCATCTTTATTGAAAATATGATTTTTGCCTTTTTCTTGGGAATGTGCTCATATTTGGCCGTTTCTAAAAAGGTAAAAACAGCAGTGGGCTTAGGCGCAGCAGTCGTCTTTGTATTAACAATAACCGTCCCTGTTAACTTTTTAATAGATAAATATTTATTACAACCGGGCGCCTTAAAATGGTTAGATCCCTCCTTTGCTAATTTAGATTTGAGCTTTTTAAGTTTTATCATGTTTATTGCAGTTATTGCTGCTATGGTGCAACTGGTTGAAATGTTTGTAGAACGTTTTGCACCGGCATTATATGCTTCCTTAGGTATCTTTTTACCTTTGATTGCTGTTAACTGTGCCATCCTAGGGGGCTCGTTATTTATGCAACAAAAAGAATTTACCGAAGTCTCCGAAGCTTTGGTTTATGGTTTAGGCTCAGGTATCGGTTGGTTATTGGCTATTGTATTGCTGGCTGCTATTCGCGAAAAAATATCATATTCAAATGTGCCGGCACCTTTACGTGGCTTAGGTATTACCTTTATCATTACCGGCCTGATGGCAATTGCTTTTATGGCCTTTATGGGAATCAAAATTTAACTCAAAGATTGTAGAAAATGGATCAGAATTCAATGAAAGTTATTATTGCCAGTGTCTTGGTATTTCTTATTGTCGTTTTAATATTGGTTGTCCTTTTATTATGGGCTAAAGCTAAATTATTACCCGGCGGAAAAGTCAAAATATTGGTCAATGGAGAGAAGGAACTGGAAGTAGAAAGCGGTGCATCTCTTTTGAGTACCCTCTCAAACGAAAAAGTATTTTTACCCTCTGCCTGTGGTGGTGGTGGCACCTGCTTGCAATGTAAAGTTAAAGTCTTAAAAGGTGGCGGTAATATGCTCCCAACTGAAGAACCCAACTTTACCCTTAAAGAAAAAGAAGAAGGTTGGCGCTTAGGCTGTCAAGTCAAAGTCAAAGAAGATATGGAAATCGTAGTGCCCGAAGAAGTCTTTGGGGTTAAAAAATGGGATGCTAAAGTTGTTTCCAATTATAATGTCGCTTCATTTATCAAAGAATTTATCGTCGAAGTGCCTGAAGACATTAACTATAAAGCCGGTGGTTATATTCAAATTGACGTACCACCTGCAACCATTCCTTATAAAGAAATTGATATTACAGCACACCCTGTAGAACATCCCGATGAACCTGATAAATTTAAAGAAGACTGGGACAAATTTAATTTATGGCCCTTGGTGATGAAAAATGACGAAGAAGTAACACGTGCTTATTCTATGGCGAGTTATCCTGCCGAAGGGCGTCGCATTATGCTCAATGTGCGTATTGCCACACCACCATGGGATCGTGAAAAAAATACTTGGATGGATGTCAATCCCGGTATCGTTTCATCTTATATTTTCTCCCGTAAACCCGGAGATGTTGTTAAGATATCAGGCCCTTACGGCGAATTCTTTATCAATGAAGATTCCGACTCTGAAATGGTTTATATCGGTGGTGGTGCTGGAATGGCACCTATGCGTTCTCATTTATTTCACTTATTCAAAACTTTAAAAACCAATAGAAAAGTTTCCTATTGGTATGGCGGTCGCTCCAAACGCGAATTGTTCTATGTCGAGCATTTTAGAGAATTGGAAAAAGAATTTCCTAATTTTAAATTCTATTTGGTATTATCCGAACCGAAACCTGAAGATAACTGGAAAGTAAAAGAATGTATGGACTGCCCGGGAGATGGATTTACCGGTTTTGTGCACCAAGCTTTGTATGACAATTATTTGAGTAAACACGAAACGCCCGAAGATATTGAATACTATTTCTGTGGACCGCCTATGATGAATAAAGCTGTTGTCAATATGCTTGAAAATCAAGGTGTACCTCCTGAAAATATTCGTTTTGACGATTTTGGCGGGTAAAAACGTTTTATCAAAATATTTCGTTAAAAAATATGCTGGATAGAGATTTGATAAAACCTACTGAATTTTTGAATTTGGTAGGTTTTTTATTAATTGTTTTTAATTTTAATAAATAATGAAATCATTTATTTTTTATTTACTGCTTGCTCTCGGTTTATTGTCGTCTTGTAAACATAAAAAGCCGTCCCAAAGCTATTATTTTGAAGGAGATGCTTTAGGAACCACTTATCATATTAAAGCTTTTCCATCTCAAAATTCAAAAGTTGTTAACAAAAAAGATATAGACAGCGTCGTTGTTGCTATTAATGCGTCTTTATCTACTTATCAACCGAATTCTTTAATTTCAAGAATTAATAAAGGCGAAGTTTTAAAATTAGACCAACAATTTATCACTGTTTACAAAACTGCAAAAAAAATATACCGGGAAACCGGTGGCTTGTATGATCCTACTATCGGAATTTTAGTTAATGCCTGGGGATTCGGCCCCCAAAAAAAAATCAAAAATATAGAACAGGATTCAACGATTGTCGATTCGCTCAAACGCTATGTCGGTTATGATTTCCTGAGTATTGATGACAATGGTTTTTTAAAAAAACGCTATCCGCAAGTTTATATTGACTATAACTCTATTGCCAAAGGCTATGCTATTGACCGCATTGGTCAAATGCTTTCCAATAAAGGAATTATGAACTTTTTAGTCGAAATGGGTGGTGAAGTTCTAGCCAAAGGCAAAAATGTCATCAAAAACAGGGCCTGGCTGGTTGCTATTGACAATCCCGACCGGCAACACGGCAGCAAATTTATTTCTGAAATCGCTTTATCCAATCAAGCTATTGCGACATCCGGAAATTATAGAAAATATTATATCGATAAAAAAAACGGCAGAAAATATGTGCATACGCTTGACCCTAAAACCGGCTATCCCATACAGCGCCATATTCTGAGCGCTTCTGTTATCGCTAAAAACTGCACCTTGGCAGATGGTTATGCAACAGCTTTTATGGTTATGGGCTATAAAGCATCCGAAAAATTTCTGCAATTACAT
>WGDF01000186.1 GCA_015493405.1 Flavobacteriaceae bacterium | reverse complement strand
TTAACCTCAGGGGTTTCTACAGGATCAGCTTTTGTCATGTGGTTGAGCAATAATAAAAAGGAACGTAAATTGATGTCCACCATAGATATGGCTTTGATTGCCACCGAAATATTTTTCATTATCCATATGATTATGGGTATGCAAGCCGGGCCTGAAGCTTATAAGCAAGCTGCACATCTATTTTTAGGGGGTGAGTTTACAGTTATCTTTTGGGTTATTTTTGTCGGTTTTGGTTTAGTATTACCTTTTATTCTGGAAGCTATGGAATTGAAGGGCAAACATATTCCCCCGGCTTTACCGGCTTTATTAGTCTTAATAGGCGGCTTTTTATTCCGAATCATTATGGTAGTTGCAGGTCAAATATCTGATTATCCATTCTAAAAATTTAATTGAAATGAATACAAATAAAAATAAATATATCAATGCATATGTAGGTGGTTTTTTAATGGGACTTCTTATCATTATCGCATATTATTTTGCAGGAGAAGGTTTAGGTTCCAGTGGTGGTTACAGAGATGTTGCCATTGGAATTATAGATAAAGTTTCACCTGCTTATGCCAAAGCTAACAGTTTTGTAGCCCCTCACGTTTCAGGTGAAGAAGGGCCGATGCAAACTTGGTTGGTTTTTGAATTGCTCGGGGTTATTTTCGGAGCCATTATATCGGCTGCTATTTTCGGTCGTTTAAAATTTATGGTCGGGAAGGCACCTCATATAACCAACAAAAAACGCTTATATTTGGCTTTAGCCGGTGGTATTTTGTGGGGTATAGGCACACAACTTGGCCGTGGTTGCACCTCTGGTTTGGTGTTGTCAGGTATGGCAGTTAATTCCTTATCGGGATATATCGGCTTGGTCGCTATTTTCGGGTTTGGTTTTATCTTCGCCTATTTTTTCAAACGTTTATGGATCAAAAAAAATTAATAAATTATGGGACCATTATATCCACAATTATTACTAAATCCTCAATATAATCTTCTGATTGGCGCCTTAATCGGTGTAGGTTTCGGCTTTTTATTAGAAGCTTCAGGATTTACCAACACGCGTAAATTAGCCGGTATTTTTTACGGCTATGATGCAACTGTTATTAAAGTGTTTTTCACCGCTGCTTTAACAGCTTTAATCGGTTTATTTTTCCTTCACTATATGGGCTGGATTGATATAACTTTAACTTTTTATCCTAAAACATTTTGGATTCCGACCTTAATTGGAGGGGCTATTATGGGATTAGGCTTTATTATTGGCGGTTTTTGCCCTGGCACCAGTCTATCTGCAGCAGCATCGGGTAAAATTGACGGTATCGTCTTTATAATCGGTGTTTTACTTGGAATTTTCGGCTTCATTTTTACTTATGATACCGCTTGGGAGGCCTTGCGTAAATCCGGTAAAATGGGACGTGTTAACATCGCCGATTGGATTGGTATGAAAGAAGGTTTATTTATCTTTTTGTTTACGGTTATTGCGATTATAACCTTTATTGTTTTTCAAAAATGGCAAGATAGCTGGAAAAGAAAGATGGACCAAAAAGATGTTGATGATTTAGGTATTTAATGATAAAAAGTATGTGTGAGTTTGCTCATATTCAGAGCTTGAATTAATTTACTTTTTACTAAAAAATTATAACAATGAAAAGAAGAGAAATTTTAATAATGGCTTTACTGTTAGTAGGTAGTTTTATAACAATATTTTTACCTAATGTAAAGCCACATAAACACATCATCGGGGCAAAGCAGCTGTTGTATGAAGTGAATAAACAAGGTCGTTATGTCAATACGGATGCGGTTGCTAAAATGATTATGGAAAGTGATCCGAGTTTGTTATTAATCGATATCAGATCACCTAAAGAATACGCAAAATATACTATAGATGGTGCGATTAATATTCCTTTTGATAAAATATTAGATAAAGCAAACGTCGATTATTTTAATCAAGATGTTTATACAACGGTATTATTTTCTAATGGGACAAGTTTAGCCGATCAAGCTTGGTTAACTTTGCGTAGCTATGATTATAAAGGCAATAAAGTGATGAAAGGCGGTTTAAATCAATGGTACAAAACTATTATCAATCCGCAAAAACCGGCTGATGATCATTTGACGGCAGAAGCAAAGCAAGCTTATCTGTTTAGAAAAGGTGCACAAATTTATTTTACGGGGGCTACACCTGTAAGCAGTGCTGCACCAACATCTAAACCTAAAGCCTCAGGCAAACCGATAGTCAAACGTAAGAAAAAAGAAGTCAGTGGCGGATGCGGGTAAACCTAAGTTGAAAGTTCATAAAGTTGTAAGTAGAGGCGTTTTCTCAAAACGTCAGAAAATTTAAAAAGAATAAAACATCGGATAAGGGTTATCGGTCTTCGGAGAAAATATCCGACATCTGATATCTGATATCTGACAAAATATAATAATAATGAAAAAAATATTAATTCTATTAGCAGGTTTTTTATTGATGACTTCATGTAACCATCAAATGGGGATACGTCAAGGAGAAACCAATCAAAATTGTAAGGCAAATGCCATTAGCAATGAACAGTTGGCTGATTTATTATATAGCAAAGGGGTTAACGGTGTTCAATTTATTGATATCAGAACGCCTCATAAATATGCCATCAGTCATTTACCGGGTGCCATCAATGTACCGATGAAAAATTTCTTTAATAAGAATTATTTTTCAAAAATTAATAAGGATGATGTCCTAATTTTATATGGTGAAGATGCCTCAACGCCTAGATTAATGGCTTTGATGAGTGGACACTTTAAAAAAGGAAATTTTAATGTGGCCTTAGGAGGCTATGATTATATTCAGTCGAAAATCATGGACAATTACGGCATCTATTCCGGTTTGTATGATGATGAAAAGCCTCTAGTTGATTTTCAGGAAGCCATTAACGAAATTAAGAGTCGTTCCGGTGGAGGAAGTGCTGCACCAAAAGCGAAACCTGCGGCTGCCGGAAAGCCCATAGTCAAACGTAAGAAAAAAGAAGTGAGCGGGGGCTGTGGCTAGTCATTAGTGGAAGTGCTTAATGCCAAATATGAGTAGTGAACCTAATAGCAGGATCTCAAATCATATATCATTAATTATATAATCAAATAATCATATCATCCCCGTCGAGAATCGGGGCACGCAAATTATAAAAAAATGAAAAAATTATTTTTAATAACAATATTGCTTATCGGGCTAATTTCTTGTCAGAAGGGGCCGGTACTCTATCATGGTCCAATGGTAGGTAAAAAGGATGTCAATTTTGAAAATTTAATTCGGAAAGGACAACCTAAAACTTTAGCAGAAATATATACTGAACATGGTAATTTTATCAATACCAAGCAATTTCCGCCTGTAATCAGTGCAGCAGCAGTTTTGGAAAATGGTAAAAACTGGCTTCTGATTGATATCAGAAATCCTGATGCTTATGAAGCAGGCCATATCAATGGTGCTTACAATGTGCCAAAAGATAAAGTCTTGGATTTTCTAAGCCATAAAAAGCATGCCGCAGCTTATCCTAAGATTGTTTTTATTTGCTATTCGGGACAAATGGCTTCTTATGTAACGGGCATCACCCGTTATGCCGGTTTTGACAATACTTATGTGATGCTTTTCGGTATGGCAAGTTGGAACAGCCAATTTTCGGGCATTTTGAAAAAAGGTTTTGGAGACCGTTATCCTGAGATGCTAGTCAAAGATACCGATAAAACAGAAGCCATTTCTACTGAACCGAAAACAGAAGCAGTGCATAAGGGTATCGATTTGAGTAAATTGCCTAAGTTGCCTCAAAAATTGCCTTCTTTATTAATCAAAGAAAGAGCACAGGCTTTACTGCAACAATCTCGTCCTTCATTTTTGTTGAAAGATGATGAATTTTTTCCGGCAATTAAAAAAGATATCAACGCTTATTATAGCATCTTTTATATTCAAAAACCAAAATATTATGCGGCTCATGTCAAAGGCTCTCATCAATTTACGCCTCGTAAAGATTTAGGATTGAATGCACGTTTGACCGATATTCCCGCGGATAAACCGGTTGTGATTTATTGTAAAACCGGTCATACAGCCGGAAATGCAACCGCTTATTTAAATATGTTGGGTTATAAAGCACATAATTTAATGTTTGGCGCCAATGGATTTATGTATAGTATTTGGAAAAAGAATAATTGGATGCCTGATGTTTCAGCTTTGATCAATGACTATCCGGTTGTTGAAGGTAAGAAACGCACCAATAATAAAGTAGTAGCTGCGGCTCCCAAGAAAGTAGGTGCGCCTAAAGCGCCGATTGCAAAACATAAGAAAAAAGCAGTAACCGGCGGTTGTGGTTAGTCTATAAAATTTTAATATTTGATTTGATTAAATCAAGTTGTTTTATGTTTAAAGAAACGAATCCGAATAGGGTTCGTTTCTTTATTTTAGGCGTTTTTCCTGAATTGAAAAATTTTGAGCCAAAGCCGTATGGTTGGTGTTTTTTGTTACTTTATAAACATGAGGGCAAGGTTGGCTGGATTTTGGGGAACAGCTTGATAATAAAAAGAAACTAAAAGCAAGGATTGAAAGGAGGGCGAATTTGTAATTCATAATTTATTTTGTTTGTGATTGAAATGTAAAAGTATAAAAAATTATAATGCCAAAATATCTATATACCAAAAACCGGTATCCCAAGCTGTATTTTTAACATTTTTCTTGTAATGATTCTCATCTTTCTTACTACAAGGTTTGTATGTTTTATAAGTTTTGTCACCTAGTTTGAAAGCAATAGGCTGCTTAAAATCAGGGCTGTCATAAACAAAAGTATGAAATTCACCATTTTCACCGCACCAATCTACACCGGTAGGCAGATCATTAAGAAAATTTTTGTCGTATAATCTTCCGACAAAACTTTCATCTAAAACTTTGGCATTTGTACTGACGACTATAGCTTTAATGCTTGATTCAATTATTTTTATTGCTAATTCTTTGGTAGTATGTCCCCAGATAGGAAAACCGGTTTGCATATGGACCAATTCCATTTGTTGAATGCGGTATTTTTTTAAATCTTCCAAAAATATATCTCCAAAAAGGACTTTATCATGACCTTGTTGTTTCAAATTTTCCAAATGTCGCTTCATAATTTGGTTATAAGTGGCCATATCCACATCTTTTTTGAGTGGAATTTTATGTAACGGAATTTGTAAAGCTTCAGCTTGTTTTTCTAACAATTCAATACGTAAGCCATGCATTGAAACACGCTCAAAATCTTGATTGACAGTCGTTAATAATAAGTCTGGTTTTTGTTGATTTTGAATAAGCCGGTGTAGGGTATAAGCGGCATCTTTTCCGCTGCTCCAGCTGAGAATGGTTTTCATAAGTCTTGAGGATTTATAGGATAGACTTCGGCATTTTGGTGGATTAAATATGTTTTTTTATTGGACAGACGCATACATTTATAACGGGTACGGCGTTTTTCTTGTAACAGGTAAACAATACCGTTCGGTAAAGAAAAAATTTGTCCTTTTTCTAACTCAAAAATATATTTAAAGCCTTTATCCGTCTTTTTTTCATCATATTTTGACAATTTGAGATATAAAGCGCCATCACCGGCCGTAGAGGCTTTGGGATTTTGGGCATATAAACTTAAATCTTCAATCAAGTCTTCCGGAAAAATATCGGGGCGGATGAATGCTTGTAATAAAGTGCCGAAAGTTTGTTTCCATTCCGGACCGTGTGGTTTTATTTTAGGACCAAAATGTTTATAAGTCAAAAAATGGGCAATTTCGTGTAATAAAGTGATTAAAAATTGATAGGGATTTAAATTATTATTGACGCTAATTTGATGTTGATAGCGGTTTAATTTTTTATAATCTCCTAATTTTGTAGAACGGGCTTTGGTAATTTTTAAACGCAATTCTTTATAGGTAAATAAAATTTCCACCACATCTTCTACAGCATTTTCAGGGATATATTTTATGAGAACCGTTCGGGCTTCTTCCATTATTTATTAAGGGGAATGTTTAAAGTGATGGGAATCATAACATTGTGAATATAAGAGCCGTCTATGACTTCCGATAGGCCGATAACGGCATCAAAATCCAGTGTTGTGCCGTTGTTAAATCTAAAACCAATGCCGGTTAAAAATCGCTGATCAAATGTATTGACATTCAAATTGCCTTGATGTTGCAGTAAGAAAGCGGGTACGTAGCCGGCTGAAATATAAAAATGTTTAAAAAGATTGAGATCAAGCGTCATATCCAGATCTAAATAACTCAAATCTATATTTAAAGCATTAGCCGTAAATATGGTAGCATCAATTTCTTTATGAATTTTAGTCTTGTCGTAATTCAAGTTCAATTTGGCAGATAAAATACCGCCATCCACACGAAAAAAAATACCGGCTTTATACATTGTAACGAAATCGGCTAATTGAGGTGTACCTTGAATCAAATCATCATCGCCCCGTAAAATAGAATTGATATTGGTATTGAGTTGTAAATCGGGTAAGATGGCTGTTGAAATATTTAAACCGGCTGTAACGCCATAGCGTAATTTAATCTGACTGTAACTATTCAGTTGAACGATTACAATGAAAAAAAATATCAAGATGCGTCTCATATAATTTTTTTTGTTGTTCATAAATTTAAGCTTACTATTTGAATTATAAAAAAATTATTTTTTAAACATAAAATAGACAGCTAATATAAGTAAAAAAAAGGCAACAATATGATTCCATTTTAGACTTTCGTTTTTAAAAACAACAATAGTAAATATAGAGAAAATGATAAGCGTGATAACTTCCTGGATCACTTTGAGTTGTACCAGTGAAAAGGGGCCGCCGTTTTCATCGAATCCGATTCTGTTGGCCGGCACTTGAAAGACATATTCAAATAAAGCAATGCCCCAACTCAATAAAATAATGGCAATTAAGGGCAATTTTTGAAACCATTTCCATTCGGAAAATTTTAAATGGCCATACCAAGCAATCGTCATAAAAGTATTGGATAAAATCAATAAGCCAATGGTTATTAAAGCCTTATTTTTCATAATAATAAAAATAATTGAGCAAAATTATAAACAAAAATCAATTAAAAAAAATAGAGACTGAAAAAACAGCCTCTATTTCATAGATAAAATCATTTATTATAGAAAATTCCTAAAAACCTTTTACGTTTTTTCTTTTTCGGTTTGACCGGTTGGTCTTGGCTGTGGTCTACAATAGTCAACTCTTTCATGATATGCTGACAGTTGGCAAACTTATCAATAATAAATAAGACAGCGCGGTCTGTAACATGAATACTACGGGATATTTCGGGACGGTAATAAACATCTTCCATCACACCTTCCCAAACGCCGTCAAAAGCTAAACCGATGTGCTCGCCGCGGGCATTGAGAATAGGACTGCCTGAGTTACCACCGGTTATATGATTGGTAGCCAAGAAATCGGTAACCAAA
Organism: Flavobacteriaceae bacterium; assembly: GCA_015493405.1. Taxonomy (GTDB): domain Bacteria; phylum Bacteroidota; class Bacteroidia; order Flavobacteriales; family Flavobacteriaceae; genus WGBX01. The sequence goes on along the minus strand of WGDF01000186.1, from coordinate 10,229 downwards.
GTGCCGTCTTTTTTGTCGGCATAGCGACCATAATCGTGTTTTTCATATAAATCAATGAGTTTTTGAGGTAAATCGAACTCGGGATCATTGGGTTTATATTTTTCAATAGCACCATATAAGTGAGAAAACGGTTTATAAAAAACAGCATCTCTTGGTTCAAATCCTTTTATTTTGCCATAAGCAACACGCATCGTAAAATTGGCATCGGGGTAGAATAATTTGTCCGGGAAAAGTAACATTTGTGCTTTCATATATTTTCCCATTAAATCATTAATTTCTTCATTGATTTTGGCTACGGGTTTACTGACTTTTTCATCAATCCATTTTTGTTGAGCACTTAATAATTTAAAAGCAGGATCTTGATTTAATAAGGCGTCGTATTCTTTTGAATCTTTGGCGGCAAATAATTTGTCAATTCCGGCTTTACTGACCAATATCGATTTAGAATAGAGGGCATCGGCCAGTTGTTGCGGGCTTTGATTTTTAAGCGCTTCTTTCAATTCGGGGCTGATATATTTAGGATCAACTTTTTTGGTGTAAAAATCTATTAAAGCAGCAAAAATGGCTTTGTCTGTAGCCGGATCAAAATCTTGAAGCACATTTTTTTCCAAATAATTTTTATACCGGTCTTTAATCATTTTGTAAAACGTATCACCACGCTCTTTACTTTGTTTTTCAAGCATACCGGCAATTAGGGCAATCGTCGGTAAATCTATATTGCGGCCAAAAATCTCACCGGTATAATCTTGCACAACGGCATAGGGTTCGAGTTGGGCATATAGTTTTTTCAGTTGGGGCAATACTTGACTGTATTGCGCTTTGAGTTCCGGATGGGCATTGAGTCGTTTGGTAAATTCACGTTCAAATTTTTGTTTGGCGGCAACGGCTTTAAACTTTTTTAAGCCTTGACTTTCGCCAATCCAAAATTTCCAATAGTTAGCCAGTGAGGCATGTTTGGCTGCCAATTTCAGATTCACGGCTTTATTTCTGGACATATGTTGGTCCATAATTCTCAAGCTGATTTCGCGAACGGCTACGCGTGCAGGGTCTCTTAAGTCCTGTTTTTGTTGCACGGCGTAAGAGGTCAAATATTCGGTTGTTCTGCCCGGGAAACCGATTACCATAGTAAAATCATCCGGTTTTAAGTCTTCTAGAGATATTTTTAAGAATTTTTTGGGTTTATAGGGCTTGTTGTCAGGCGAATACATAGCCGGTTGGTTGTTTTTGTCGGCATAGATTCTAAAGATTGAAAAATCAATAGTATGACGGGGCCACATCCAATTGTCGGTATCGCCACCAAATTTGCCGATACTGGCCGGAGGCGTGCCTACCAATCGAATATCATAAAAAGTGGTGCGTTTGATCATAAAGTATTTATTGCCTTTGAAGAATGGCTTAATTTTGATATTATGAAAACGGTCTTGAGGCGTGTTTTTCTTGATTGAAGCAATATTTTCATCCACAATGGATTGCCGTTCTTTAGCCGTCATTTGTGCATTGGTGCCTTTCAAAACTTGATCGGTAATATCAATGATGTCATTGATAAAAGTAACCGTTAAACCTTCGGCAGGTTGTTCTTCTTTAAAAGAATGGGCCCAAAAACCGTCTTTCAAATAATTGTGTTCTATAGTAGAAAGTTTTTGTATAGCATCATAGCCACAGTGGTGGTTGGTAAAGACCAAACCTTTGTCAGACATAACTTCGGCGGTGCAGCCGTTGCCTAATTGTACTACGGCATCTTTAATACTCGGCATTTGATTGTTCCAAATATCTTCAGCTGTAATTTTTAAGCCCATATTTTGCATGTCATTTTCAACCTGCTTGATGGTATTGGGCATCCACATACCACCTTCACCTTTTTGAGCCTGAGTGGTTAAGGCTATAAACAGCAGTAGTAATAAACTTATTTTCTTCATTCTTTTTTATTTTAATGATTTAATACTCAAATTTACAAATATTATATTTCTCTAAATTATTTTTAACGATTTATTATGAAACTGGTTTTATTTAAAATAATTCGTTTTATTATTTGGAACAATTCTAAATAGTATTATATTTGCCGCTTTAAAAGCAAAAAACAAGAGAATGAAAAAATTACTTATAATCGGAAATATCTTATTTTTAGGAACAACTTTGATATTGTTGTATATTTTGATATTTGCAGGAACTGTTCCGGTTACCAAAGCCCGAGATAATAGAAATGTAGTAGCTTATCCCGATGATTTGAAGGCCTTGGTGTTATCCGAAATGCGAGATTACTTGGAAGTGATACATGACATCAATACCGGCTTGGCAGAAAATGATCCGAATAAGATTATAGTTGCTGCAGAGCGACAAGGCAATGCGTCTTTATTGGATACACCAAAACGCTTGTTAAAATTATCACCTTTAGCTTGTAAAAAAATGGGTTTTAAAGGCCATCATTTGTTTCAAGCTATTGCAGATTCAGCTCGATTGCATTTTAATCCGGCAACTACGCAAAGACAATTGGCCGACTTGACGCAGAATTGTGTCATCTGTCATCGTTCTTATCGTATAAAATAAATTTTAGTTTAATTTTGAAATAAAAAGGGATTAAACATCAGCGTTTAACCCCTTTTTTTATAGTATTTCATAGTATTTTAAATATCATCAAAACTGACATCCGTGAAATCATCAGTAGAGAGATTTTCTTCTTGTTTTCCGGCGTCATCTTTTGCCACTTCATTTTCTTTGGCCGCTTCTTCTTCAACAGGTTTAAAGTCTTTTTGATGTCTTTCGGAAATGACTTCTTCGCCTTTTTCTTTGATAATGAAATCGGTAACCTCATTTAAAAGTTCTTTAAACTTACCAAAATCTTCTTTATAAAGATAAATTTTGTGTTTTCTGTAGTTAAAAGTTCCGTCCTCATTCATATTCTTTTTGCTTTCGGTGATGGTCAAATAGTAATCACCGGCTTTCGTTTCTCTGACATCAAAGAAATAAGTTCTACGACCTGCTCTAAATACTTTAGAGAAGATTTCTTCTGGCTTGTTGTATTCTTTTTCACTCATTTTCCAACTATCTTTTAGAATTTTTATGCTACAAATCTAATAAAAAAATAATTCAAACAAAAAATAATTTTTTTGGAATTTTGTCAAATTATAAAGTAAATTTGCAAATCATATTAATGATGTCATATGTTAAACAGAAGGAATATACGTTCTAAGGTAATGCAGGCGGCTTTTGCGATGCAACAATCGGGCTCTGACAATTTGCCCAATCAGGAAAAATTGTTGACCCAAAGTTTTAATAATATTTTTAAGCTTTATGTAACGCAACTATTATTGTTGATCGCTTTAAAACAGAAAGCTGCTGAAGAAATAGAGATTGGGTTGCATAAGAATTTTCCGACTGAAGCCGACTTAAATCCTAATTATAAATTGGTTCATAATAAGGTTTTGCAAATGCTTGAAAACAATGCATTTATAAAAGCTTTTAAGGAAAAATACAGATTAGACAAATGGGTGTTGGACAAAGAATTGGTTCATTATATTTGGCGTAAAATCAAGGCTTCCAAATTCTATAAAAATTATATGGCACATCCGGGGAATTCTTTTCAAGAGGATAAAGAATTTATTTTAGAATTGTATAAAAATTTTATTGCCCCCGAAATCAAATTGCACGAATCTTTTGAAGCGGATGACAGTCAATGGGCTGATGATATCGCTATAGCTAATACGCTGGTAATGAAAACAATATCAGGATTGAAAGAAGGAGATACCTTTGATCATTTACCGCCATTGTTTAAAGATGAAATGGATCGGGCTTACGGGATTGATCTTTTTAGAAAAGTTATTCTTAACGACCAACAATTGAGACAATTATTGGAAGGAAAGACCCCAAACTGGGAATATGATCGTATTTCGGAAATAGATAAATTAATTATGAAAATGGCGATAGCCGAATTTTTGTTTTTCCCTTCTATTCCGACTAATGTAACCATAAATGAATATGTCGAAATAGCCAAAGAATTTTCGACACCTAAAAGTAATGTTTTTATCAATGGTGTTTTGCATCAAGTGGTCAAAGAATTAAAAGCGCAAAATAAACTCAATAAAAACGCAAGAGGAAGTATTAATTTTTAAAACAATAATTATGAAAAAAATGTTTTTTTTATTCGCGGTTACCGCTTTATTTTTAACGGCGTGTAACAATGACAATCCGGCTTCAAAAATTAAAGATGAAAATGTGAAAAAAACACAAGAAAAAATGGCCGAGATGAACAAATTTCCAAAAATGGAATTTAACACACGTGAAATTGACTTCGGGACGCATAAAGAAGGGGAAATTTTAGATACAGTTTTCAGGTTTAAAAACACCGGAGAAGTACCATTGGTAATTACCAATGTCAAAACAAGTTGTGGTTGCACGACACCTTATTGGCCCAAAAAACCGATTCAACCCGGTGCTTCTGATGTTATTAAAGTCAAATTCAATACCCATCACAAACCTGGTAAACAGTCTAAAACCATTACGATCCATGCCAATACCAAGAATTTGACGGAAGTGATTAAAATCAAATCTTATAATATTCCGCAAGACAAACAAGGTAAAGAAAAATTGAACACGGTTAATAAAATACTGCAAAACAAAATGGATCCGAAAAAACTGGGTCTCACCAAATAATTTGGATAAGTTTTATAAAAGTAGAGGCGCAACGTTGCGTCTCTACACATTTTTACCTTAGATTTTTTGCTTATGAATGCCAAAGCCCAATTTAAAATAGCTTTATATTTTTTTTCAGCCATCGCTTTATTAGGATTAATTTTGCGAACGGTGCCGGTTTTTCCTTTGGATATTAAATACAGTAATTTTTTGCATGCCCATTCGCATGTCGCTTTTTTGGGATGGCTCCATGGCGCATTTATCAGTTTTGTGTCCTATATATTTTTAAAGGATCGCCTTCAAACAAAGTTTTTCAAATTTATTTATTGGTTTACCATATTAAATATTGTGGGGATGTATTTTTCATTTCCCATTCAAGGATATAAATTCTTTTCCATATTATTCTTATCTCTCTTTTTGATCGGGACTTATTTATTTGATTTCTATTTTTTTAAACATAAAACCAATACAGATAAATATCCGGCGACTTACCGTTTTGTTAGAGCCGGAATTTGGTTGCAAATTTTATCGAGTATCAGTCCTTGGTCTTTGGGCCCCATCATTAAAATTTTGGGAAAGCAATCCAATTTTTATAAATATGACATTTTTTACTATCTGCATTTTCAATACAATGGCTGGTTTTTATTTGCTTTGATAGGTTTAACACTATATTTGTTGGAACGTCGCAACATAACTTTACCAAAAAGCCAAGTAAACAGGCTGTATCAATTAATGTTGGTAGCGGTCTTTTTTGGTTATTTTTCCAATACGCTTTGGGCACATCCCGGACTTGTTTTCAATGTTTTATCTCTGATTGGCGCATCAGCGGAAATTGCAGCATTTTTTGTCCTACTATTGATTTTAAAGCGCTATCATCATTATCTACAACATATTATTTCAGATTTTTCTTTTAAAATATTGCTGGTCGTTTTATTGACATTTATGTTTAAAGCCGTATTGCAATTTATGGGTTCATTTCAGTATTATGCCGATTTAAGTTATGGTATCCGTGATTTTATTATTGGCTATTTACACTTGATTATGTTGGGTATTTTCACGCCTTTCTTACTTATTTTGGCATACGAATTGGATTTTATCAAACTCAAAAAATCATTTTTTTATATTTTTTACAGCGGTTTTTTAATCACGGAGACGCTGATTTTTATCAGAGCCATACTTAATTGGTTTAAAGTTGGGGTAACATCTGATTTATTCAATTGGCTGTTATTTATCTTTACTTTTTGGATGGTCATCGGTATTTGGTCTTTAACTTTCTTTAAAAACAAGCAGCATGGCTGATTATAAAGAATATAATTTTCACTTGGAACAACCCGAAAGCAATCGTGATATTTTCATTGCTTTATTGGCACAAGCCGGCTTTGAAGGTTTTGTGGAGACAGCTGATGGTTTTTTGGCCTATACCAATCAAGCACTCAAACCCAAAAGCATATTGCACGGGTTGTTGATTTCTTATCATTATGAGGAAAAAATAGTCAAAGAGGAAAATTGGAACAAAAGCTGGGAGGCTCAAATCAAACCTTTAATCATTGCGGATCAAATTTATATCAAGACATCATTCCATCCTAAAAAGGATTATCCATTTGTCATTACCATTGATCCTAAAATGAGTTTTGGAACCGGTCATCACGAAACGACTTACTTGATGATTCGACATATGTTGGCTATGGATTTTAAAAACAAATCAGTCATTGATATGGGTTCGGGAACTGGCGTTTTGTCTATTTTATCGGAACAGCTGGGTGCGCATGAAATTTATGCTGTTGATAACGACCGTTGGGCCTATGAAAATATGCTTGAAAATTTTGAAAATAATCAAATGCACCGGATAAAGGCTTATTATGGCGCAGCTGATACCCTTAAGCAATTGCCGGCTGTTGATATATTTTTGGCCAATATCAATCGAAATATTTTAAGTCGAGATATTCCGGCATACGTTCAAAATATAAAAGACGGTGGAGATTTGGTTTTAAGTGGTTTTTATACCGAGGATATTCCTTTGATTCGAGAAGTTGCCGAAGATTGCGGTATGGTATTTGAAAGTGAAATGGTAAAAAATAATTGGACAGGTTTAAGATTTATAAAATCAGTTCAGAAATAAGAACGATTGTCAGCCTTGTTTATTTAGGATATAAATATGAGGATTAAATAAAGGATACAGAACTCTAAAAATAACTTAATTCAAGTTTTTGAATGAACGTGGCAATTATTCAAAAAAAATATTTATTTTTAAATTCTAAAATATTGTGTTATGACTGAGAAGCATTCACCCGAACAAAAACATCATGAAATAGAAACTGAATTGTTCAAAATGGTTTTGTATAATGATGATGTGAATTCTTTTGATTTTGTCATTGATATGCTTATGCGCTATTGTAAACACACACAGCATCAAGCAGAGCAATGTGCTATGATTACACATTTTAAAGGGAAAAGTGTGATAAAAAAAGGCACCTACAAGAAACTGGAACCGATAGCTTCAGTCTTATTGGAACATGGATTGAGTGTTGAAATTGAATAACAAATTTAGATTCTTTTATGATTAAAATTTCCGAACGACACCATATTATTTTTAAAATAAGCTTGATTTTCTTGTTTATGGTGCTGATTTTGCCGGCAAATGCTCAAAATTATACCATTCATAAAGTACAGAAAGGAGAAACGTTACGCGATATTGCCAAAATATATCAAGTGGCGCCTTCCGATATCATAAAGGTCAATGCAGAGCTCAGTTCGGGGACCAAACTAACAGAAGGGCAGAAGTTGTTGATTCCAAAACAAACTATTGATATACAACAAGTTGACTCTCTTAAGTTAGCAGAGAAGCCCATTGATTATAAATACCATACCGTAGGTGAAAATGAAACGTTGTTCAGTCTATCAAAATTATACCATTCCAAAATAGAAGATATTGTTAAATTGAATAATGTCGAAGGTTATGATATCAAATTAGGACAAATTTTAATTATCCCGATTTTTGTTGATAAAAATGCGCCTAAAGTTATCGACACACTCAAATATACTTATTACGAGGTGCAACCCAAACAAGGAAAATGGCGTGTAGCTTACGATCACGGCATAACCATTGACGAATTGGAACGTTTAAATCCGGAAATCAAAGAAGAAACCTTAAAAATAGGGCAGAAGCTTGTGGTTCCTAAATTTATAGTGAGCCAAGAACCGGTACGGGATGAGAAGCATTATTTTTATCACGAAGTGCAACCTAAAGAAACCCTGTATAGTTTATCAAAACAATACAATGTTACCATTGAAGATATCAAAAATGCCAATCCTGAGGAATTAGCTGAGGGATTAAAATTCGGTCAAACCATCAAAATTCCGAAGTTGCCCAACGAGACAGGTGAAGAAACGACACATAAAATTAGTGATTTCGACAAAAAAATAGAGGGGCTGACCAAAACGGATATACCTTTGAAAGTTGATAGCTTGTCTTCTAATAAACCTTTAAAAATTAATTTATTAGATAGTCTTAGATTGGAAAAATCTTATCGGATCGCTATTTTATTACCTTTCAAATTAAAATCAATGATGCTTAATACATCCGATGTATGCAAAGATTTGACCGGCGATAAAATTTTAAATTATTATTCCGGTATTAAATTTGCCATAGACTCTTTAAAACAATTGGGTTTAAAGGTGCATTATGATGTTTTTGATACCCAAGCTTCAGCTTATGTCACCGGAAAAATATTAGAAGTAACCGATTTGTCCGATTATGATTTTGTCATAGGGCCGGTTAAAAAAGACAATATAGAAAAGGTAGCTCATGTTTTAGAATATGATAATACCCCAATCGCTGTGCACCATTATAAAGGGGAGCAAAAATTTAGAAATTTAGTAGTAACGACTTCTCGAAATACCGATTTGGAAAATCATATGTTACAATATATCAAGGAAAATGCTGCCGGAAAAGTTGTTAATATTATATATGATCCCCGTAAGAAAAATTTGGCAGACACTTTGGCGATTAGCCTTGGCTTTCCAACGGTAAAAATTGCCGGTAAGAAAACTAAAAAGGGTTATTCTATTTATGCAGATGATATCAAAAAAGCCTTAGACCGGCATAAAGAAAATTATGTTATATTATTGTCTGACGATGATTCTTTTATTTTTTCGGTTTTATCGACCTTAAATTCTCTAAATCAGCATAAAAATATCACATTGTTCACACTTGATGACAAAAAACTTTATGAAGATGATGCCAATGACCGTATGAATGTCTTTTTGGCTAATTTGAACTACCATTTTCCTTCAAAAATGATGCGTTTGGTCGATGCTGATTTTGCTAAAAGTTACAAAAAAAGATACCAAACTTTGCCTGATTTTACGGCTATTAATGGTTTTGACACCACTTTTGATTTATTGGTCAGGGCAGCTAATGCCGATAATTTGTTTGAAGGTTTACAAAAAATAGGGCGCACCGAACAAACTTCCAAAGTTTATTTGTACCGTCACAGGCCTAACACCGGTTTTGTTAACCAAGGTAGCATTATTTTAAAAATTGGGACAGATCTTGGCTTGCACAAGGTTGAATAAGTCTAATGATATAAACTTTCAAAAAAACTTCGATATTTTTTATCGAAGTTTTCTTATTTTAGGCCCGCTGAAAAGTTCAGATATATAAAATAGATTATTAATATCTTTAGGATTTTTCAGTGGCCCTAGTTAAAATCTTTACTATAAAATCCGCCTTTATTTTCAGTTCTTTTTCTTGAGAATTCCACAATGAGGTAAGCCGTGGTAATCAAATTTCGCAATTCTAATAAATCCGTACTGATTTCAGCATGATCATATAAGCGTTTATTATCTTGATATAATACATACAAACGGCGCAAAGCCCGTAATAAGCGTTCATTTGACCGCACAATCCCGACATAGTTACTCATAATAGTTTTGACTTCATTTCGGTCGTGGGTGATGAGAATTTTCTCCATAGTCCGGTCAGTACTGGTATCAATCCATTGAGGAATGGAGGGTAGTTTGTAATTTTCGTCATAATTTTGAGCGATGTCATTTACGGCATTATGAGAATAGACCAAAGCTTCTAAAAGTGAGTTGGATGCCAATCGATTGGCGCCATGCAATCCGGTGCGACTGACTTCACCGCTGGCATATAAATTTTTGATAGAAGTTCGGGCTTTTTTATCAACAACCACACCTCCCATCATATAATGAGCTGCCGGTGCAACAGGAATATAATCTTTCCGAATGTCTATATTCAAACTAGCACATTTTTTTGTAATATTAGGAAAATGTTTGATAAAAGCATTGTAATCTAAATGAGTAACATCCAGATAAACATTTTTACTCCCTTGTAATTTCATTTCCGTATCAATAGCTCTAGCCACGATATCGCGAGGTGCTAATTCCAAACGCTTATCATATTTTTTCATAAAACGTTCGCCTTTATCATTTCGTAGATAGGCCCCGAATCCTCGAACGGCTTCCGAAATCAAAAAAGCGGGACTTTCACCCGGATTATAAAGAGCCGTGGGATGAAATTGGATAAATTCCATATCCGTTAAGCGGGCTTTGGCACGGTAGGCCATTCCTATACCGTCGCC
>WGDF01000185.1 GCA_015493405.1 Flavobacteriaceae bacterium | reverse complement strand
GGCATATATTTTAACAAAGCCTGTTGCATTATTTTTTTTCGTTCAGCATATTCCTTTCTGATTTTCTCCAAATAAGAAACCAAATAACCTTTCTGTAAAAATTCATTAGCAATAACCTGCGTAAAAGTCGGGCTGCAAGCATCAATACTTTGCTTTATGATTTGTGCTTTTTCATAAATTTCGGGCGGTGCCAACATCCAGCCCAAACGAAAACCGGGCCCTAGAATTTTGGAGAACGAACCGGTGTAAACAATAGGAACATCCTTGTTATTCATAGCCATAATGGGTTGGGTTAACGATTTGGATACCTCGTTAAAATATAATTCATTATAAGCATCATCTTCAAGCAAAATAATATTTTTACCATCAAGCATTTCCAATAATTTCAACCTTTTTTCCTTAGAGTATATAATACCGGCCGGGTTATGAAAATTAGGAATGACATACAACATTTTAGGGTGTTCTTTCTCTAGGATTTGAGCCAATTTTTCTAAATCTATCCCATCATTTTGCAAAGGAATGCCTTGAATACGGGCTTGAAAAGATTTGAAAACTGCAATACCACCAATAAAACTTGGTGTTTCAGTCAAAACCAAATCACCCGGATCGATAAATTCCATCCCCATAATATTGATTGCTTGCATAGACCCGGTCGTAATCATCAAACGATTTTCATCTACCGGCAAACCTTTAGATTTAAGATAGATTTTCAGCGTTTCCAACAAAGGCGGATAGCCCGGAGTTGGCCCGTATTGGAAAGCCAATTTCTTAACCTCAGGATTCATCTGTTTCATAATTTCATCGACCTCCGCTACCGGAAACAAATCATTATTGGGCATACCACCGGCAAATGAAATGATATCGGGACGACTGGCCAATTTCATTAAATCTCTGATTTCGGAAGAACGTATATGTTGAACGGTTTGTGAAAAAAACGGCATAATTTGTAAGGATTAAAAACTGATTTATATTGCTTAAATTTACAAAAAAAATAGGCATATTTATAGCTCAAAAATCATATTTAACACAATCTTATGATACACCCAAAATTGATTGATCCGCAAGAGATTGCCGTCATTGGCGGTTCTGATAATCCGAATAGTCCCGGTGGAAAAATTTTAGAAAATTTAATGGAACAGCACTATAAAGGTCAAATTTATGTTGTCAATCCTAAAAAAGAGCAGGTAAAAAACTTACCGACTTTTAAAGATGTCAAAGATTTACCCCAAAAAGTAGATTTGGCTATCATTGCCATTGCGGCCAAATATGTGGCAGAAAGCATTCAAATTTTATCCGAACAAAAAAACACCAAAGCTTTTATCATTATCTCTGCCGGCTTTAGTGACAGTGGCGCGGAAGGGCGATTATTGGAACAACGTATTGTAACACAAATAGAAAAATACGGCGGCAGTTTATTAGGACCGAATAATATCGGGCTGATTAATCAAAATTATGCCGGCGTTTTTACGCGCCCCATTCCAAAATTAGATCCTCATGGCATTGATTTAATTTCAGGTTCGGGCGCTACTGCTGTTTTCATTATTGAAGCTGCTATGCCCATAGGTTTGAGTTTTAACAGTGTTTGGACGGTTGGAAATTCGGCTCAAATCGGGGTGGAAGAAGTCTTGGAACACTTAGATGAAACCCACACCAAACACAGTCCTAAGATAAAAATGCTCTATATCGAAAGCATAAAAAAACCAAAAAAATTGCTTAAACATGCCCGCTCATTGATAGATAAAGGCTGCCAAATCGTCGCCATAAAAGCCGGAAGCAGTGCTGCCGGTAGTCGTGCTGCCGGCTCACATACAGGCGCTTTAGCCAGTTCCGACTTAGCGGTAAATGCCTTATTTGACAAAGCCGGTATGATCAGAGTTTACGGTCGAAATGAAATGATCAACACGGCGGCTATCATGCAATTCGGCTTGCCCAAAGGCAAAAATATGGCCATTGTAACCCATGCCGGCGGCCCCGGTGTGATGCTTACCGATATCCTGGAAAAAAACGGCATGAAAGTTCCTGAACTCAAAGGCGCCAAAGCCGAAGCGCTAAAAAGCAAATTGTTTCCGGGTTCCAGCATTGCTAACCCCATAGATTTCTTAGCCACCGGAACGGCTGAACATCTGGATGAAATTCTTAAAACCATTGAAAACGATTTTGATCAAATTGATGCGACAGCAGTCATTTTCGGCAGCCCGGGCTTGTTTCAAGTTTACGATGTTTATGATGTTTTGGCTACACATATTAAAAACAGCAAAAAACCTATCTATCCTATTCTACCTTCCGTTATTAATGTAGCCGATGAAATTGCATATTTTCATGCGAAAGGTTTTGCCGGCTTTCCCGATGAAGTGGTATTCGGGCAAATGCTGACACAAGCTTACCGGCAAAAATCTGAAAAATTGCCTCACCGGGCGCAACCAATTCCGAAATCTAGTCGCCTTAATCTGTATAATTATAAAGACTATTTACCCCCTGAAATAAATTATAAATTACTGAACAGCTTTGACTTGCCTTTGGTATCTGAAGCTTATTTCACTGAAATCAATCAAGCTTTTGAGTTTGCCCGAACACAATTTCCGGTCGTGATGAAAGTTGTTGGTCCCTTACATAAATCTGATGTCGGAGGGGTCAGACTTGGCATCAATAATGAAAAAGATTTTAGGAAAAATTTTGATGAATTAATGCAAATCTCCGGCGCCCAAGCTGTCCTTATTCAAGCCCAAAAAACCGGACTGGAACTTTTTGTCGGTGTTAAAAAAGAAGCCGGCTTCGGCCATTTGATTTTATTCGGAATAGGCGGAATTTACATCGAAGTTCTCAAAGATTTTCAAGCTGTTTTAGCGCCTGCCGGTTTAGCTGAAATTCATCAAAAAATAAAACAACTACAAATGTATCCGGTTTTAAAAGGGATACGTGGTGAGCAAGGCATTAATATAGATGCTTTTGCCGGATTAATCAAAAAAATATCGGATTTAGTCCATACTTATCCCGAAATTGAAGAATTAGACTTAAATCCGGTTTTGGCCGATCAACGAGAATTATATATAGTCGATTCAAGAATAAAGATTTCTAAAAACTAAATCTTTATTCCCTTCCGAAGCCAGTTTCAGTAAAGTTTAAATGTGGTATAAAGTATAAACTGAGAAAGTATCTTTCTATTTAGGGCCTGCTAAAAACCACCTAAAATATTGATAATCATCTATTATAAGCGCACCAAGCCTAATAAATGCAAAGTTTTTATTATATTCCTTTCAAGAAACTAGTATTTTTTGAATGATTATCGGATATTTTATAGTTGGCCATATGTAAAGAAAACACTGAAAGTTTATCATTAGACACTATATATGTAAAGATTTTTTTTTTTTTTTTTCAAAAGAAACTATCTTTGTATAGAAAATAGATAAAACTTTACAAAAGGAAATTAAATGTTAAAGAAGTTACCAATAGAAAAAGATATTGAAACAAAACGAGTTTTAAAAAAGCTTGCATCAGCTCATCGTGCATTAGCAGAATTAAAAGG
>WGDF01000184.1 GCA_015493405.1 Flavobacteriaceae bacterium | reverse complement strand
TTGTTAAATCCTTTTTTAATGGTTGTTGACATAATTTTCAGTTCGGCAATCAACAAAGCCGTAAAGGTGATGAAGAACAAGAAAAATGTCAACATAACACCGGCAGTTTCAATATGAGAAACCGCTACCATCGTCGGCATCAAATCTTGAATGACCCAAGGCATCCGACCGGCTTCGGCAGTAATCCAACCGGCTTCCTGCACAATCAATCCTAAAAATATACCTAAAACGCCCAATCGTAACAGCCATTTTTTCTTTTCAATTTTGTTTTTCATCACCGCCCAAAAAATCAATGGAAAGAAAATCAAAAACCACGTCCCTAAAATAACCATGGTATGAAAGGACATAAAACTAATGGCGATCGGCGGAATCAATTCATTCATATCATGTCCATAGAAATAACCGTAACCGAAATCTTTAAAATGTGCTTTAAAAGTTTTTAAATAACCTTCGGCTTTCATAGCATCTCCGGCTTTTTTAGCTTTTTTATAATTGGCCAAGGCTTCAATACTGATTTTACCGCTTTTAATGCGTTCTTTATAAGAGGGAATGCCTTCTTTTTCATTTCCGTAAACCAAATCGTTTACACCGGGAACAAAAGCGTTAGGATCATTAAAGGCTAAAACCGATAAACCATAGGGAATTTCAAAACCTTCTATTGACACATCCAATTGGTCCTTTCCCTTAAAATCATCGGCAACCGCTTTGGTTAAATCTTTATCACCTGTATGTTTTGGTTTCCCGATAGCAATCAACGGGGCACCTCTGGAACCGGAACGTAAACCTTCCATAGCCGCCAATTTCATCGGTTGGTATTTGGCGACTTGTTTAGCCGAACCATCACCGGTAATAATGGTAGCAGCAATACCTATAAAACCGAAGACAGAAGCAATAAGCATACTGTATTTGGCATAGGCTTTATCCTTACCTTTCAGCAATAAATAAGCACTAACGGCAATAACAAATAAGGCGGCAAAGGTATAAGCGGAAGTGATCGTGTGTACAAATTTATTGACGGCAACCGGATTGAATAAAATTTCCCAAAAATTATCCATTTCATTACGCATGGTATCGGGATTAAATTTCATACCGATAGGATTTTGCATCCAACCATTGGCTGCTAGTATCCACAAGGCAGATAAATTAGTGCCTAAGGCTGTAAGCCAAGTCGCCGCTAAATGTGCTTTTTTGCTGATTTTATTCCAGCCGAAAAACATAATGGCTACAAAGGTCGATTCCATAAAGAACGCCATAATACCTTCAATAGCCAAAGGTGCTCCAAAAATATCGCCTACAAACCATGAATAATTGGACCAATTGGTACCAAATTCAAATTCCAAAATAATACCGGTGGCTACACCGATAGCAAAATTGATTCCAAATAAACGGAGCCAAAATTTCTCAATCTTTAACCATTTTTTATCACCTGTTTTGACATAAATGGTTTCCATAATCGCTAACATAAAGGACAATCCTAAAGTTAAGGGTACAAAAATCCAGTGATATAAAGCCGTGAGTGCAAACTGCGCCCGCGACCAATCAACTAATTCCCAATTGACATGTTCCATAATCTTTTGTTTTAGTTTTTATTAAGGGTATCGTTAGTATTTGTAATAATTAACTGTTGTTCTATATGATGAATGCGTTCCTGATCAGTTTTGAAATTGTCTTTCAAAATATCCGGAAAGAAAAAATATTTTAAAATGGCAAACATAATAAAGAGCTTAATAAGAATAATGACCCATAATTTTTTACCACGTGGGGTCATTTCTTTAAAGCCATCTATATAAAAATTGAATATCTTTTTTAGAATCATTCTAAATTAAATTTTTATGCAAAGTTATAAGCTTTTGAGACTAAAAGCAAGGAAAATCGATAAATTTTGAGGTTTATTTTTGTTAAAAATGCAAATAAAAATGCAAAGCCGGTAACATTTGTTACCGGCTTAGATTTGTATATAATTTAATGACTATTATTTAAGCATGTGCTTTGTCTTTCAAAACTTCTTGAACTTTATCGGCAGCTTCTTGGAATTCGGTCACAAAATGTACCGGAATGCCGGATTTTTCGATTAATTCTTTAGCTTTATCAGCATTAGTGCCTTGCAAGCGCACGATGATGGGCACGTGAATTTCTCCTTTCATATTATTGTAAGCATCTACAATACCTTGAGCCACACGGTCAGCGCGAACAATACCGCCGAAAATATTAACTAAAATAGCTTTGACTTTAGGGTCTTTTAAAATAATACGAAAGCCTTTTTCAACCCGTTCGGCATCTGCGGTACCACCCACGTCTAAGAAGTTTGCAGGTTCACCACCGGCTTGTTTGATCAAATCCATAGTTGCCATAGCCAGTCCGGCACCGTTAACCATACAACCTACATTGCCATCTAAAGCCACATAGCTTAAACCGGCTTCTTTAGCTTCAACTTCAACGGGATTTTCTTCACGTGTATCGCGCATAGCAGCAATATCTTTATGACGGAATAAAGCATTGTCATCAATGACAACTTTTGAATCAACCGCTAAGATTTTATTATCTGAAGTTTTTAAAACCGGATTAATTTCAAATAAAGAAGCATCATTTTTGGTATAAGCTTGGTATAAAGACTTAACAAATTTGGTCATTTCTTTAAAAGCTTGACCGCTTAAGCCCAAATTGAAGGCGATACGTCTAGCTTGAAAATCTTGTAATCCGTATGCCGGATCAATCAATTCAATAAAAATACGTTCGGGGGTTTTGGCAGCAAATTCTTCAATATTCATACCACCGTCAGGCGAATACATAATCATATTTTTACCTTTTCCGCGGTTCATCATCACACTCATATAATACTCTTCGGGTTCAGTTTCACCCGGATAATAGACATCTTCGGCAATCAAAACTTGATTTACTTTTTTACCTTCGGGAGGTGTTTGAGGCGTTACCAATTGCATTCCGATGATTTTAGAAGTCAATTCTTTGACTTCATCTAAATTTTTGGCCAATTTAACTCCGCCGCCTTTACCGCGGCCACCGGCATGCACTTGAGCTTTGACAACATACCATTTTGTGCCGGTTTCTTCGGTGAGTTTTTTGGCTGCTTCTACAGCTTTTTCAGGTGTATCGGCAACAATACCGCGTTGTATGCGAACGCCGGATTGACTTAATATTTCTTTCCCTTGATATTCGTGTAGGTTCATAATTTATAATTTAATTGGTTAATCGGTTATTTGGTTATTTGATGTCTGGTATCTGATATCCGTGTTGATGGCCATTTCAAATATTTTACTGTCATTTCGAACATTTTCTTGTCATTTCGAACGTAGTGAGAAATCTCATGTTCAATTATTAATTCTCAACTTTCATTTCAACAACGACAAATGTAATAATTTGTTTTGAATAGCAAATGATAAAAATCAAGATTTTGCAGCTTCTACAATTGCTTGAAAATCATCAGCCTTGAGGGCTGCGCCACCAATGAGTCCACCATCGACATCGGGTTTTGAAAAAATTTCTTTGGCATTGTTAGGCTTGACACTGCCGCCATATAAAATCCGGACTTTATCTGCCAAGTCACGACCATATTTTTTAGCCAATGTCTCTCTGATAAAATGATGCATTTCTTGAGCTTGTTCCGGCGTAGCCGTTTCACCGGTTCCTATAGCCCAAACCGGTTCATAAGCAATAATGATTTTTTTATAAGCTTGTATTGGCAATTCAAATAAGGCATTTTTGAGTTGTTTGCCAACGACTTCAAAATGATGATCTTTTTGTCTGTCTTCCAAATTCTCTCCGACACAAAAGATATTGGTCATTTGTTTTTTATAAGCCTGATTTGCCTTTTCTTTAAGCATCTCATCGGTTTCATTGAAATAGGCTCGGCGTTCACTATGCCCCAGAATGACATGATCAATATCTATTGCTTTGAGCATATCGGCCGAGATTTCTCCGGTATAGGCGCCACTATCGGCAAAATGCATATTTTGAGCCGCGACTTTAATCGGATTGTCTTTTAATAGCTCTACGGCTTTAGGTAAATTGACAAAAGAGGGGGCAATAATCACAGCCACTTTACCATCGGGTTTTATTTTTTGTTTAAGTTCTAAAATCAAGGCTTCTGCTTCTGGCAAAGTTTTATTCATTTTCCAATTGCCGGCGACTATTTTTGTTCTCATAATTTTTATTTGCAATTTACAAAACTTTAGGCATATGCTGAAAGCACGTCTTGTAAAATTATTGTTAATAAAAGATGCTATTGGTTATTTTTTTGATGCTGCTGTTGGTCAATGACATCGAGTTCGGTTGCAAAATAAACCATTTTAGGGCTAAATTTGGTATGCAATTCGTTCAAAATCGGGTAGAGTTCATCAGCGATGAATTTTTGTAGTTGTTCTTGGTTGTCTGTTTTAAATTGAATGGAATAGGATTGCCCTTGCGCTTCATCAACTTTAATTTTACTGGTTGTAGCAGCATTGAGTAAGCCACTTTGCAGCATTTTTGGAATAAAATTATTGGTTATATAACTCAGCCAATCTTTTTCGATATCTTTTTCGACGTTAAAAGTTATGTTATAAATATACATGAGGCGTTAAATTTTATATCGTTTTAGGCAGACTTTTATTTTATGACGAGTTGATTTTGGTATAGATAATCAGCTATTTTTCTATTATCGCTTAAACGGGGCAATTTGTTTTGCCCACCCAGCTTTCCTATGGCTTTCATATACTCTTCAAAAGCACCTTTTTTAACCGGCGTAATAACCGCATTTTGCAAGATTTTACCATCGATTAAATCTTTATAATAAACATTTTGACGCCGCATACTTTGTTCAATAATTTCAGCAAATAAGTCTAAATCAAGATGAGGATTTTCAAATTCAATAAGCCATTCATGATAAGGTTTCCCAACCGGAGGATTGATTTGCGGAGCAACTGTAAATTCACTGATGCTGATTCCGGTTTCTTGCATCGCAGTTTTAAGTGCCGTTTCAACTTCTTTGGCAATCACATGTTCACCAAAAGCCGAGATGAAATGTTTGATACGGCCGGTTACTTTTAATCGATAAGGCCGGGTAGAGGTAAACATAACCGTATCCCCGATATTATATGCCCAAAGTCCTGAATTGGTATTTAAAATCAGAGCATAATTAACGCCTGTTTGTATCTCGGATAAGGCTAATCGGGTCGGATTTTCATTAAAAATTTCATCAGCCGGCACAAATTCATAAAAAATACCATGAGAGGTGAGCAACAAGAGATCATCGCGGTCAGGTTTGTCTTGGTAAGCAAAAAATCCTTCCGAAGCCGGATAAAGTTCAATGCTATTGACTTGTCGGCCTATTAAATTTAAAAATTTTTGACGATAAGGTTCAAAGTTAACGCCACCGTAAACAAACAGATTAAAATTGGGAAAAATTTCACCGACAGGCTTTTGGGCTTTAGCTTTGAGTTTTTCAAAATAAGTCTGAACCCAAGACGGAATACCGCTAATTAAAGTCATATTTTGGTCTATGGTTTCTCGAACTATAGCGGTTACTTTGGTTTCCCAATCATCAATGGTGTTGATTTGCCAAGAAGGCATACGATTTTTTTGTAAGTAAGAAGGTACAAAATGGGCAGCAATTCCAGAAAGGCGTCCTGTTTTGATGCCGCCGACTTCATCTAAAATAGGATTGCCTTGCAGAAAAATCATTTTTCCATTGACAAAATCCGATTGGCCGCTTTCATAAATATAATGTAATAAAGCATGTTTGGCGCCCTTGATATGATAGGGCATTGCGTCTTTAGTGATGGGAATATATTTGACGCCTGAGGTGGTACCGGAAGTTTTGGCAAAATAAAGTGGCCTGTCCTTCCAAAGTATGTTATATTCACCATTGATAATGCGGTCAATATAAGGTTTTAAGGCTTCATAATTTCGGATAGGCACTTGAGCTTTAAAATCATTGTAGCTCACAATTTGCTTAAATTGATGTGTTTTGCCGAAGGCCGTATGTTCGGCTTGCGAAATTAAATACCGAAAAGTTTTTTGCTGGGATTCAATAGGATGTTTGATCCATTTTTGATTTTTTTTAACGGTATAAGCCGCATACAAACGGGCTAATC
>WGDF01000183.1 GCA_015493405.1 Flavobacteriaceae bacterium | reverse complement strand
ACGACAAAGACCAAATACAAGCGGTCGTTAGTCATGCGCCTTGGATTAAGAACGCCATACCTTTTGGACAGACACAATCCCCACAATTATGGGATTATGCAGACGGGGTAAACACCGCACAATTTTTGAACCGGCTTTAGTCCGAAATATTGGCTTAATGGACAAAAAGTAGGCTAAAATCTCTCGGATGCCTTGATTTTACTAGCTTTGGTGCAAATCAAAACTTATGAATAAAAAAAATGTGTTTTTTGTAATAGCCCAATTACAAAGAAAAACGGTTTAAAAGGCACCAAACAATTGTATAAATGCTATGCTTGTGGTAGACAATTTGTAGGTGGATATAGGATAAGTCCAAAGATTATTTGGAATGAATACAGCAAAGGCAAGCAGACCTATGAACAACTTGCAGAAAAATACCATTGTTCTAAGCGAACAATTCAAAGAAAAATAGATCAATACAAGATTATTATTCCAGAGAAATTACCACGCAAAGTAATAGTTCTGATGGACACAACTTATTTTGGCAGAACCTTCGGCGTTATGCTTTTCAAAGACCATTATACAAAAGAAAATTTACTGAAATATTATGTAAAAACAGAAACTAATTCTCTATATAAAAAAGGGATAAAAGAGTTGCAATCTCGGGGGTATATTATTGAAGCAATCGTATGCGATGGACGAAAAGGTTTGTTACAATCCTTTCCTGAAATTCCCATTCAAATGTGTCAATTTCATCAAGCTGCCATTATCAGAAGATACATCACTAAAAATCCTAAACTACCTGCTGCTATTGAACTTAAAGAAGTTGTAAGCTTGATGAAATACACAGACAAGGAATCTTTTGTTGGTGCTTTGGAATTATGGTATAATAAATGGAAATCTTTCTTAGACGAGAGGACAATTAATGAAGAAACAGGTAAAAGTTTTTACACACATAAAAGATTAAGAAGTGCCTATCGAAGTTTAAAAACCAATCTGAAATGGTTGTTTACTTGGTATGACCATCCGGATATTGAAATTCCAAATACAACCAATGCTATTGATGGTCATTTTGCAGATTTAAAGAACAAATTAAGAAATCATAACGGATTTTCAATAACAAGAAAAAAGAAATTTATAGATGGGTTTTTAGAGGCATAAGAGACCTCTAAAAAAGTCAAAAAGGAACTTAAAACAAGCTCCTTTTCTTGACTTTTTTGTCGGTCATCAAGTTTATCCCTGATAGGTTGCTCCCCAGCAGAGCCTATTTCCGTTTAACTTGATATTGCTAAATTATAAAAAGAAAAAATATGGGACAAAATTGAACTAAAAAACAGCCTACTTTTTGTCCACTTGAAAAAAATGACTTAAAAACAGCCTACTTTTTGTCTATTATACCCGGAATGACAATGATGCTCCTACATCGTTCTGTCGGAATGACAATGATGTTCCATAGTCGTTCGTTCGGAATGACACGCTACCTCCTGTCATTTCGAAGGAGGCACGACTGAGAAATCTGCTGTTCATAGTGAAAGATTCCTCGTCGCTCCTGCGTCACTCTGTCGGAATGACAACGGTGATCGTCGTCCCGACATACGTCGGGATCGGAATGACAACGGTGCCCCATAGTCGTTCGTTCGGAATGCTCCCCTGTCATTTCGAAGGAGGCACGACTGAGAAATCTCAACTGTCATTTCGATACGCAGTGAGAAATCTTTTGCCATATTCAAATCACCATTAAACATCATTATTCAAAAATTTCCATTGAGGATTAAATGCATTTATTAAAACCTCTTTTTTCTCTCGCCTGTATTTTTTTATTTGCTTTTCTCTATCTATTGCCGTTTCTATATCAGAATAATGTTCGTAATAAATCAAATATTTTACATTGTATTTTGCAGTAAAAGCTTTTGAAAAGGGTAATGGGTTTGCATGAAAATACAATCGTTCTTTTAAATTATTTGTTACACCAACGTATAAGACTGTTTTGTTCTTATTAGTAAGTATGTAAACATAGTAATTGTGCTCTGCTTGTGTTTTCATTTTTTTTATACTTGTTCAAATTTATGCTATTGCTTTTGAATATACAAACATTGAATAACACGAATCTATACTGTCATTTCGATCCCGACGGCTGTCGGGGGAGAAATCTGTTGATTATAGAAAATGGTTAAAGATTCCTCGTCGCACTGCTCTTCCGCACGAGTCCCCTCGTGTGGCAGTCTGAATATATACCACGCAATGCAATCGCGCGGTAGCCTTTAGTTTTGCATCATAGAAATCAGTGGGGGCAATCGAACGTATTTTGTAATTTACTGTTGGTATTTATCAAGAAATCGGCGGCTCGTTTTCTTGGGGCGCGTCATCTTGTGGGTCCGTTTTGGGCGCATCGGCTTGCACTTCGGTTGAAGTTTCCGGTTTTGGCTCGGATTTTAAAGTTTTTTTGGAAACCTCTTCCTTAAAAGCGGCTTGGGGTATTTCTTTAATCGTATCAAAAATAATCCGCAAAAGTTTGGTCAATGACTCTTCAATATCTTTGGTTTCCAACAATAAACTCAAATATAAACGTGAATT
>WGDF01000182.1 GCA_015493405.1 Flavobacteriaceae bacterium | reverse complement strand
TAACGATCAAAATGATATAGATTATGGCAAAAAAGAATGAATCCGCTTTTGACAGATTTTTAAAAAAACTGACCAAAGCGACCCCGATAGAAGAAGAAAGTTCCGTTAAATTAGATCATGATTTTGACGGTATTCAAGAACTGAACAATCCATTACCACCTTGGTGGACAGCCGGATTTATAATTACGGTAATTATTTCTGTATTTTATATTTTTTATTACAGTGTAGCCGGTCATGACAACCAATATGATGAATATAAGCGTGAGGTAGCCAAAGCCAAAACACAAGTCAACGCTTATAAAAAAGCACATCATATTGTCGATGCTAATACGGTTACACTATTAACTGATAAAAAAGCATTAGCAGAAGGTAAAGAAATATACCTTAAAAATTGTGCTGCTTGTCACGTCGCTGACGGAGGCGGTTTGGTAGGCCCCAACTTGACTGATAATGCTTGGCTCTATGGTTGCGATGTCAAAGATCTTTTTAAAGTTATCACGAATGGCACCAGTAAAGGAATGCCGCCTTGGAAAGCTTTAGGGGCCGATAAAATACAAAAAGTAGCCAGTTATGTCTTCTCTCTACAAGGTAGCAAACCGGCTAAACCAAAAGCACCTCAAGGTCAACCTTGTAACAAAGGTTAGATTTAATACATAGAATTACCGCCATAAAGCAGTTTGATTCCCAAACTGCTTTATTTTGATTTAAAAAATTATTTAAAATGGATACAAATAACAACGAAGTATTTAGAGACAGTATCGGAACCATTAATGAGGAAGGTTTAAGAAATTGGATTCATCCCAAAAAACCGAAAGGCAAACATTATACGGAAAGAACAATTTTAAGTATTATTATTTTATTAGCATTTCTAGTTGGCCCTTTCATTAAAGTTAATGGGGAACAGTTTATGCTTTTTAATGTTTTGGAACGTAAGTTTCATATTTTCGGTCGGCCGTTTTTTCCCCAAGATTTTTATCTTTTAGCCTTAGCAGCCGTAATCGGTATTGTATTTTTGGTTTTATTTACAGTCGTTTACGGTCGTATATTTTGTGGTTGGCTTTGTCCACAGACCATTTTTATGGAAATGTTATTTAGAAAAATTGAATATTTTTTTGAAGGTGACCGCCCCAAACAAATTAAATTGGACCGGATGCCTTGGAATGCTGAAAAATTCCGTAAACGGGGACTGAAATGGGTGGTTTTTTATCTCGTTTCATTGATTATTACCAGTGTTATGCTGGCATATGTTGCAGGATCGGATTATGTTATTAATTTTTGGAAACACCCTTTTGCCGATGTTAAGGCTTGGTTGATTTATTTGTTATTTACGACAGTTTTCTACTTTGTTTTTGCTTGGTTTAGAGAGCAAGTTTGTATCATCGCCTGCCCTTACGGCCGTTTGCAAGGTGTCTTGACTGATGAAAATACAATTATGGTCGCTTATGATTATAAACGTGGCGAAAAAAGAGGGCCTATGCGTAAAGGACAAGACCGTGAAGCCGAGGGGCTGGGAGACTGTATAGATTGTAAGCAATGTGTTTTGGTCTGTCCAACCGGAATCGATATTCGTAATGGAACGCAACTCGAATGCATCAACTGTACGGCTTGTATAGATGCTTGCGATGCCACGATGGATGCTATTGGTAAACCCCGCGGTTTAATTCGCTATGCTTCCAAAGTTAGTATTGAAGAAGGTCATGGTAAATTATTTACGACCAGAGTCAAATTTTATACCTTTATTTTAGTAGCTTTATTAGGTGTTTTTGTATATTTATTTGCACATCGGCCCGCAGTGGACTTGAAAGTTCTGCGAACAAGAGGTCAAGTTTTTACTGAATTACCGGATGGGCAGATACAAAATATGTATCAGGCTACAATTATCAATAAAAGCTATAGCCCGTATCATAATTTAAAGATTAAGTTAATTGAACCTAAAACCGGTAAAATTACCATTTCCGGAACACAAAGTGAACTGGACTTAAATAAGGAAGAGGTTAAACAGGTGATTATTTTTATCGATTTGCCCAAAAATAAATTTCATGGCAAGCATAAAATTGAATTGGGTATTTTTAATAACAATAAATTATTGGATAGTTATAAAACTATATTCATAGCGCCGGTCAGATAGTGAATTGATTATTTCGAAACTTAAGGCAGGTTATTTGATTTGTTCAAATAACCTGCTTATAAAAAATATATATTATGCGTAAATTTAAATTAAATTGGGGTTGGAGTATTTTACTG
>WGDF01000181.1 GCA_015493405.1 Flavobacteriaceae bacterium | reverse complement strand
GCATTAAACAAATTGGAAAAAGACTGATGAAGTTTTTTGTTATTATTTTGGAAATCAATAGGTAACTCATTTTCATCCTTAACTTTAAAAACTAAATGAAAATGATTTGGTAACAGACAATAGGAATATAAATCTATTATTGGAATCAAATATTTATTAATTAGTTTTAAAAAATAAAAATAATTTTCTTCTTCTACAAAAATATTTTCTTTGTTATTACCTCTATTAAAAAAATGATAATATTTTGATGGCTCTAATGGAATTGATTTCATCTTTTATTGTTTTTTATTCTAGACCTACTAGGTTTTGAAAACCTAGTAGGTCTTGTTAATATACTAATTTTCAATATATTAAAAAAAAAATTATTCTATTTGAGACCTAGTAGGATTTATAAACCTACTAGGTCTGCTGATAATTTTATAATCAAAAGGTTTTATTATCCTTCCTTGATATTTTACCGGTTTATTATTCTTATTAAAAACCGTCGTAATCGAATCTTGAAAATAACGTCTTTTGATTATCAACACATTATTTTTTTCTAAAACTTGTGTGCTACCATACAATAATGCCAACGAGTTTTTTCGTAATGCAATCAGCTTTTTAACTTGTTGTTTTAAGTTTTTCTCGTGTTTGTTTAAGCCGTCAAATTGCATCATCCTACGATTGTCAGGGTCGTTGGCACCGGGCATACCGTATTCATCGCCGTAATAAATACACGGCACACCGGGAATCATCATATTAAAAGCTTGCAATTCTTCCAATTTGTGATAGGCAGTCGTATCGGACACCATAATTTTTCTATCCCAACCGGCTTGTTTACCGTCTTCATCAAATTTGACATCACCAGACGCATAACTGATAAATCGCACACGGTCTTGGTTGCCGGAAATATTGCCCATCAAATTGTGTTGTCCGTAAAAATATAAAGCTTCCTGCAAAGCATCAGACAAGCGACTCATCGGTTCATCTTTTTTGGCAAAAACCGCCACGGTAGCATCATAAAGATTAAAATTAAATTGTCCGTTGAGCATGCCACTGTTGATATAACTGCGTATGAGTTGCGGACTGCCATAAGTTTCCCCGATTTGATACACCGGTCTGTTAATTTGCGTTTTGATTTTACGGGTCAAAGTGCGCCAATAATCCAATTGAATATGTTTGGTCGCATCGTGGCGGAAGCCGTCAATATCGAAATTTTTCAACCAAAACATAGCCGAATCGGTCATTTTTTCTACAACTTCGTGCTTTGAAAAATCAATGGTCGGCAAGAAGGTGTCAAACCAAGTCGTCAAGCGATGTGAATCCCATTTTTCGGTATTCATTGTACCATCGGGTAAATACAAACTGGTAAACCAATTGGGATGTTGCTTATAAAGCGGATGGTCTTTATGCACGTGATTGGCAACATAGTCCAAAATGATATTGGTATTTTGTCGATGCGCTTTTTGCGTCAATTCCTTTAAAGATTTGGCATTACCGAAACGCGTATCAATTTTGATATTTGAAACGGGCCAATAACCGTGATAACCGGAAAATTTAGTCGGTGGTTTTTTCCAATATCCATAAGCTTTGTCCGGATTTTGAAGGATAGGCGACAACCATAAAGTATTGACGCCCAAATCTTTAAAATATCCTTGATCGACGGCTTGCACGACCCCTTGAATATCGCCGCCTTTAAAATTGACTTTGGGCAAAACACTGTCACTTTTGATAGGTTGGTCGTTGGATGTCGTACCGTTTTTAAAACGATCGACCATCAAAAAATACATAATTTGCTTGTGAAAATCTGTTCGCGGTAATTGATTGGCATTTTTAACGACTTTACCATCTATAACAGGTACCAAAACATCATTAGAACGCCCAAATTTATTGAAAGTATACAAACGGATGTAGGACTCGCCTTGTAAATTTTGAGGTATTTTGATGTGAATTTTTCGACCCTTTATTTGAACATTTTTATCATTTAACAACTTATTTTGTGCATACACTAAAACTTTATCAAAATCCTTGGAAGCCACCACATCAAAAGCCTTTTTTTGATCAGTATCGGTTTGCAAAAAAGGCGTTTTATCTAAATTCATAGCTATTTGATATAAGGAATTGAAACCACCCATTCCGTTGCTGACTTTTTTCGAATTTCCGGGGTCTAAAATTTCCTTACCATCTACGACAAACAAATATTGGTAATTCCCGGGAGCTAAATTTGCTTTATAATACCACTCTAAACTATCTTGTTGCATATCAACACTTTGCCAACCGGTTATTTGACTTTTAAATTGCACTTTTTGTGCAGCTTTGCCTGAATATCTGAAAATTACTTCTTTTTTTGTGCTACGAAATAAAGGAACATCAATAAATTGAGATTGCGCGTAAATACGTAAATTTTCTACGGGTTTAAAACCCTGATTTGTTAAAATTTTAAGCGTATCTTTTCCCTTTTTCCAAAGTAATGTGTAGTGCTGCGTACTCCCAAAAGAATCAATTTTTTCAGGATATAAAATATAATCGGACAAAACGATTTGCGTTGTATCACGGTTCATATATACCGGTGTATTCAATCCTTTTGACAATTCAATTTGTTGATTATCAACTTTTTTATTGTCATTTTGACAAGAAAGTAATAATAAGATGAATAATAATTTAATGATCTTTTTCATTGTTCCTTTTTTTAATTGAGGCGCACATCCGTGCATCTTTACTTATTTTTCTGACCTAGTAGGTTTTACCAACCTGCTAGGTCTTGTAATTTATACATTTACAACTCTTTATCTCATTATCCCAGACCTATCAGGTTTTGGAAACCTAACAGGTCTTACCTTTTTCAGACTTACTAGGTTTTGAAAATCTCGTAGGTCTTATTTAATTTCAATAATCATACTCGTTTTACCCGATATCTTATAATTTTTATTAAAATGAATATCATTATCTGAAATTATATCTTTTCCTTGTAAGGCATTATGCAATCCTTCCTTGTAATCGTTCCAATGAATCATTTGCGCATCGGTATTATTGTTGATAATCACCATTACTTTTTCATGGGGAACCATTCTGAAATACACATACATATTATTGACAGGCACATAATGTAAAAATTTACCCCTAT
Source organism: Flavobacteriaceae bacterium (assembly GCA_015493405.1). Taxonomy (GTDB): domain Bacteria; phylum Bacteroidota; class Bacteroidia; order Flavobacteriales; family Flavobacteriaceae; genus WGBX01. The sequence goes on along the minus strand of WGDF01000181.1, from coordinate 1,799 downwards.
GAACAGCTTGACTACTTTTGCGCCATTGCAATATTTTTTTGGTAAAATCAAAAAATGCCGCTTGTTTTTTTGTCCGTCCTTCGGGTAAAAACGCATTTTGCGCATCGAAAATAGAAAAACCCGGAAAATCTTTTCGGATGTCGCCGTCGCCATGTAACTCTTTGTTGCCGGTCATCCCGATTTCATCGCCGTAATAGAGTTGCGGAATGCCACGAACCGTCAAAATCAAGGTCATAATCAATTTGTAGGTTTTAAAATCTTGATGATAATAGGTGTTAATGCGCGTGATATCGTGATTGCCGGCAAAGACCAATATATTCATCGGATTGGGATATAAAAAATCATTGGCAAAATTGTCATAAGCCCTAATCATCCCTTGCTTCCAAGTTTGTTTTTCGCTAAACATTTTTATGATGGCATCGTGCAAGGTAAAATCCATAACCGTAGGTAAATGACTGTTATAGTGTTCGATAGCGCCTACTTGACTATCTTTTTGCCAATAGGCAATTTGCGCTTGCTTGTGCATCCATACTTCCCCGACGATATTAAAATTGGGGTATTCATCCATAATGGCTTTAGTCCATTGAGCAATGGCATTTTTGTCGTTATACGAATAGGTATCTACGCGTAAGCCATCTAAACCGGCATATTCAATCCACCAAATCGCATTTTGAATCATATATTTCAACAACAAGGGATTGACTTGATTCATATCGGGCATCGTGCGGTCAAACCAGCCGTTCATACAAGCTTCGGCGTCTTTTTTGGTGGCATTCAGGTCAAATTGTGTGGTCATCCGGTAATTGCTACGTTTAAATCCGTTTTGTCCGTCTTGCCAATAATGAATGAAATCTTTTTCAGGTAAATCTTGTATCATCCAATGTTTACTGCCCCAATGGTTGGTGACATAATCCATTATCAGTTTCATTTTTCGCTTATGCAAGACATCTGCCAATCGCTTATAGTCGTTGTTGGTGCCGTAACGTGGATCTATGCGATACAAATCACTCATCGCATAGCCGTGGTAGGAATACGTCGGTTCATTGTCTTCAAGCAAAGGCGTTGACCATAAAGTCGTTACCCCTAAATCTTGCAGATAATCCAAGTGTTGTATAATGCCGGCTATGTCTCCACCGTGTCTGCCGCCCGGTAATTTTCTATTAACTTTTTCTAACATTCCGGGCATATTGTCATTAGCCGGATTGCCATTGGCAAAACGGTCGGGCATCAATAAATAAATGACATCGGATGCATCGAAACCTTGGCGTTGTATTGACTGTTTTTTACGTTTTTTTAGTTCGTAAGGAATGCTAAATTGTTTGTTGCCGGATTTGAAATTGATTTTAAATTTTCCGGGGTTCAAGCCCTTGGTATCCATCAAAATGAATACATAATTCGGATTGGCTGTCTTGTCAACTTTTATCAATTTACCTTTGTACAACGCCACTTTATAATCTGCAATATGATCGCCATAACAAAGGATTTGTAATGTTGTGTCGTGCATTCCCACCCACCAAAACGGCGGTTCTATCCTTTTAATTTGACTATGCAATAAAAAGTTGGTAATCAGTAATATGGTGGTTAATATTTGTTTCAATTCAATAGTTTTTTATTATCTTCGAGACCTGTCAGGTTTTTGGAAACCTAACAGTTTTTTTTCATCTCGCGACCTAGTAGGTTTTGCCAACCTGCCAGGTCTTGTAATCTATATATTTATAGTTATTTATCTTTCATTTTTCAGACCTATCAGGTTTTGGAAACCTAGTAGGTCTGATTCTGATTAGAGATTTCTCGTCGCT
>WGDF01000180.1 GCA_015493405.1 Flavobacteriaceae bacterium | reverse complement strand
ATGCCGATTTGATTGTAGCACCTGAAACAGCCATTTCGCGGTATATTGAGATCAATGATTTTGTATATGCTCCGGCTTATGCCATTCTGAAACGCTATGCCAAACAACATCAAACCCATATATTAACCGGCGTAGATTTTATACATTGGTATCCTAAAAACAGCAATCATATTCCCGATACTGCTAATAAAACTAAGCGGGGACGTTGGTATGATATGTATAATTCGGCTGTTTTGATCAGTCCGGCGGATAGTTTGCAAATTTATCACAAGTCTAAATTAGTAGTTGGGGCGGAATATACCCCTTTCCGCAAGATTTTAATGCCTTTAATCGGAGATTGGGTAACCAAAACAATAGGTGTATCTATGGGGTCTAATGTTTCTCAAAAAGAGCCGGGGGTATTTGCGGTTCCGGAAACCAAAATCAAAGTTGCCCCTATCATTTGTTACGAGAGTATCTATGGGGCATATGTCACCGGTTATGTCAAAAAAGGGGCCAATCTGTTGGCCGTTATTACCAATGATGGTTGGTGGGGCAATACGGAAGGGCACCGGCAGCATTTGAGCATGGCTCGCTTACGGGCAGTTGAAACCAGGCGTGATGTCGTGCAATCGGCCAATACAGGCACATCGGCTTATATTGATCAAACCGGTGCCGTTATAAAGCGCTTAGCCTACAATAAGCGGGGGAGTTTGACTGCAAAAGTGCATTTAAATGAAACACGAACTTTTTATGTAGAGCAAGGTGATTATTTGGCACGTGTAGCTATTTTTATGGCTGTTTTGCTGTTTTTATATACTTTCTCACACAAAAAAGTCAGATTGGGTTGAGCTCATATTTTTAATAGAAAGCCATTGTAAAAAAGTGAAATTAAACTCATTTTCTTTCAATTATTTACCTTATCAAAATTTTTCTATCCTAAAATATTTATGCAATACGTTTTGAGACGGTCTCAATAAGCTATTAATAAGGAATTTTTGTCAAAATAAAAACCTTATTAGCATATTTACACCTTTCATCTTTTTAAGATTTTGGTTTTTATCTTAATTATAATCATTTTAAATAATATTTTTTTTGTAATTTTGTTTACTATTTTAAAAAAATAAAGCAATGAGCAAAAAATTAAATAAAGAGGAAATATTAGAACTGCTTAAACAAGTTCGTATTCAAGGAAAAAATGCCAATGTAGTGAAAGTCGGTGTCATTAAGGATGTAAAGGCTAAGTCTGATGTTTTTGGTAAAAAAATAGAAATTGATGCCGTTATTGATTCTCCTGCGGTACATATTCGTAAAAAATTGGAAGACGATATTACGTCAGCGCTTGCCAAGGATTTTGGTGATGTAGACACTAAAATTAATGTAAAAGTCATCATTCCGGAAAGTGAAAAAGAAAAGCCACTTAAAAAAATTAAAAATATTATTGCTGTTGCTTCCGGAAAAGGTGGCGTTGGCAAATCTACGGTAACGGCAAATTTGGCAACCTCTTTAGCCCAAATGGGTTTTAAAGTTGCGATTTTAGATACGGATGTTTATGGCCCTTCCATTCCTTTGATGTTTGGTACACAAGGCGAACGCCCCAGAGCGACTAAGGTTGGCGATAAAACGATGATAATTCCGGTTGAAGCCCATGGGGTAAAAAATATGTCCATCGGTTATTTTGCCCGACCTGATCAAGCGGTTATTTGGCGTGGTAGTATGGCCAATTCCGCTATTAATCAGATGGTATTCGATACGGATTGGGGCGAATTGGATTTTATGTTAATTGATTTACCTCCCGGAACAGGCGACATCCAATTATCCGTGATGCAAACTTTGCCGGTTACCGGTGCTGTTGTCGTTACAACACCTCAAAATGTGGCCATTGTTGATGTGAAAAAATCCATCGATATGTTTAAAAATCCGACCATTAATGTACCGGTTTTGGGTATTGTTGAAAATATGTCTTATTTCACACCTGAAGAATGTCCCGATAACAAATACTATATTTTTGGTAAAGATGGTGGTAAATATTTAGCTGATGATTTAGGTGTTAAATTTTTAGGCGAGATTCCTTTGGTGCAAAGTGTGCGTGAATCCGGTGATTTCGGACGTCCTGCAGCGCTACAAGAAAATACACCGACTCAAAAAGCCTTTGAAGATATTACTAAAAATGTTGTTACCGAAACCATGAAACGTAATGAAACTTTGCCACCAACTGAAAAGATTAGAATTTCCGATCAAGCCGGTTGTAGTGTAAAATAATGAGTTGTTTGCCCTGATTCTTATATAAAACAGGGCAAACTCAAAATATTTTATGGATTAAAAGTTGCTTTGTATTTAACCTAAAAGACACAAATGAAAGATCAAGAAAAATTGATTAAAATTAACCGAGCTTTGGAAGAAATCCGGCCATTTTTGAAAAAAGACGGTGGAGATATAGCCTTGATTGATTTTACCGATACAGAAGTTTTGATACAGTTTGAAGGAAATTGTTTGAGTTGTAAAATAAATAATTTAACTTTGAACATTGGTGTGAAGCAAATTATTAAGAAATATTTGCCCGAAATAGAACGGGTACGCAGTATAGACTAACTACTAACTATGAATAAACAACACGAATTAGAAGAAATATTAGGAGATATTTTTTCAGACAAACTTTTAGAGAATTTGGCCACTTACGGTCATATTCAAAGATTTGAAGAAGGAACCCATGTGATTTCGAGAGGAGACAGGGTCAAAGACATTCCCATCGTTTTAAAAGGAACGGCCAAAGTCGTGCGGACTGATGAGAACGGAGAAGAGCATATTTTGTTTTATCTCAATGAAAAAGAAGCATGTACCGCAACTTTTTCTATTTGCTCGGAAGCTAAGCAAAGCGAAATTGATTTTATTATGGAAACGGAAGCGGAATTACTTTTGTATCCGGTAAATTTGATGGATAATTTGACCAAAGAATATCCGAGTTGGCGTTATTATGTTTGTAGAAATTACAATAGCCGGATGAAAGAATTTCTTGATACTATGGATACGATTGTATTTATGAAGATGGACCAGCGTATCTTGAAATATCTAGAAAAAGCCTCTGAAGCCTTACAAACTAAAATTATTAATATTACGCATCAAGAAATAGCAAACGATTTATCCACATCACGAGTCGTTGTGTCACGCTTACTTAAGCAATTGGAACATGAAGGAAAGATTAAATTGTATCGCAATAGAATTGAACTTCTGAAATCATAATATTTTTTTGTTTTAATATTTAAAAAATCCACTATGAATTTATAGTGGATTTTTTATGTTTTTTTGGAATGCTTTCTTACTTTTCAGTATTCATAATTATCGGTAAGCCATCTTTACCGCCGACAATAACTATTTTAGTATTGGGCGATTCAGATAGTTTTAAAGTGGCTTCAATACCTTTCCAACGCAGGAGTTTGTCGGAAATTCCCATAGAGACAATATCTTGAAAATCTTTGATGCCTTTGGCTTCTATACGCTTACGTTCGGCTTCCTTTTTTTCTTTTTGCAAACGGTATTCATATTCCAATGCTTCCTGTTGTTGCTTGAGTTTGCGTTCAATAGCGTTTTTAATAGTTGCCGGCAAAGTAACATCACGCACCAAAATGTTTTTAAGATGCACAAAGTTATTGTTGAGTATTTTATTGGTTTCGTCAAAAATTTCTTTAGTAATAGCTTCTCTTCTGGTCGAATAAATTTCTTCCGGCGTATAGCGTCCGACTACATTTCTGGCTGCAGAGCGAATAGAGGGTTTGATGACATCATCAATATAATTTAAACCGCGTAATTTGACTAATTTGGCTAAATCTTTATGGCGGGGTTGAAACCAAACTGTAGCATCCAGTTGAATATCCAGTCCGTTTGAAGATAAGACTTTCATGCTTTCAAATATTTGCTGCTGTTTGACATTTATTTTGTAAACTTTATTCCATGGTGCAATAAAATGAAAGCCTTCATTAAGGGGAATTTGTGTGGTATCTACACCATCACCAAAAGTTTTATATAAAACACCTTTATGACCAGTTTCAATAGTCGTCATAGAGGATAAGAGTAAAATGGCCAATAAAAAAACAGCAATTCCGGCAGTAATTCCGAATTTTAATTTTTTATCAACTTTTTGATAAGTTTCCATATATTTTGTTTTTAGGTTTTAGTAAAAATACAAAAATTCTTTGAGACTTTCATTTAGATTTGACACATCGTTAAAAATGGGTTTATTAACCTTTTCTTTACAATTTAGAAAAAAAATTGTAGCTTTGCTTCTTGATTTAGGGAATTCAAATATTTCAAATTATATTTGATTTCATTTTTTAAAAGATTTAATTTATATGAAGCCATTAGAGAAAAAACTAGCAGACTACCGACTTCCGCAAATGTTTATGGAACAAGGGATTTATCCTTTTTATCATCCTATAGAAACAGGGCAAGATACCGAAGTTATTTTAAGAGGAAAAAAGACGTTAATGTTTGGCTCAAACAGTTATTTGGGGTTGACACAACATCCCGAATTGATTCAAGCCGGCAAAGATGCTTTGGATAAATATGGTACCGGCGCCTCCGGTTCCCGTTTGATGAACGGTAATTTGGATTTACACGAACAATTAGAAGCCGAATTGGCCGATTTTGTCGGCAAAGAAGCCGCTACGGTTTTCAGTACAGGCTTTCAATCCAACTTAGGAAGTATTGCGGCTTTAGCCGGTCGTAATGATTATATAGTATTAGATGAAAAAAACCATGCCTCTATTATTGAAGGCACCCGTTTGTCATTTGCCAAAGTGCTGAAGTTTAAGCACAACGATATGGAAGATTTGGAAAAGAAATTGCAAAATCTGGACCAAGATAAAGTTATTCTAATCGTGGTTGACGGTATTTTCAGTATGGAAGGGGATATTGCGCCCTTGGATAAAATGACAGAATTGGCCGATAAATATAATGCTTCGATCTATGTTGACGATGCGCATTCATTAGGTGTTTTAGGAAATCATGGCGCCGGAACGGCTGACCATTTCGGGGTTACCGATAAAGTTGACATCATTATGGGAACTTTTAGTAAATCTTTAGCTTCATTAGGCGGATTTGTTGCCGGAAGCAAAGATGCCATTAACTATTTGAAACACAGTGCGCGTGCACTGCTTTTTAGTGCCAGTATTCCACCAGCTTCAGCAGCTACAGTTTTAAAAGCTTTGGAAGTGATTAAAAAAGAACCGGAACGCATTGATCGTTTATGGGAAAATACTAACTATGCCAAAAAACTTTTGCTTGACAACGGTTTTGATATAGGACATAGTACCACACCTATTATTCCTATCCATGTGGGCGATGACATTAAAACCTATCATCTGGCTACTTTGATGTTGCAAGATGGCGTTTATGTCAATCCGGTGGTACATCCGGCTGTTGAAAAAGGCAAAGCCATTTTGCGTTATTCCCTGATGGCAACCCATACCAAAGCGCAAATTGAACGCTCTATTGACAGCTTGATTAAGTCAAGTAAAAAACTTTAATTTTATTAAAATATTGGCCTTATGTCTCAAATTGAAATCAAAGAAGTCCGGAATAAAAATGATTTAAAGCAATTTATAGGTTTTCCCGATAAATTATATAAGAATAACCCGTAT
>WGDF01000179.1 GCA_015493405.1 Flavobacteriaceae bacterium | reverse complement strand
TTATTAAACGTAAACAAAGGTGGCTGAGTGCTACGACCTCGACACAACGTTGGGAAGGCAGGCAAATAACCGATTAACCAAATAACCGCCCTTTACAATAAATTCCGTATTTTTATCCAACCAAAAACCTGTAACATCATGACCTACGCTATTTTATTTATAATTGTAATTTTAGGGGGATATTTAGCCTTCCAATTCCAGCATGCCGATAAACAATACATTAAATTACTGTTGAGTTTTAGCGGTGCTTACTTATTGTCCATCATTGTATTTCATTTATTGCCCCATGTCTATGGCGAGTTAAATGGTAAAACTGCAGGTTTTTTTATCATGTTGGGGATTGTATTTCAGCTTGTTTTAGAACTTTTTTCTCATGGGGCAGAGCATGGCCATAAACACGCATTTGATCGTAGAGCACCTTGGATTTTACTAGTCAGTTTAAGTATTCATGCTTTTATGGAAGGCTTGCCCATCAATGAAGGACATCATTTACATTACAGTTATTTTTATGGTATTTTGATTCATAAATTGCCCATTGCTATTGTTTTAACTTCTGTAATGATTGAGTCGGGAATGAGCAAAACCAAAATATTCTTATTTTTAACCGTTTTTGCTGCGATGTCTCCTTTGGCCGCTTTTTTAGGCAAACATTTGCAATTTATGTTGGTCTATGGTGCCTATGTTAATGCATTTGTTGTCGGTATTTTGGCTCATATTGGTACTACAATTTTGTTTGAAAATGAACACTCTCATCGTTTTAATATCCGCAAATTTGTCTTGATTTTTATGGCTATGTTATTTGCTTATCTTACTTAATATATTGATTTACAACTAGTTATGAATAAAGTGGTTTTGGCCTTAGGCAGTAATTTGGAATCTAAATTTGACAATTTACAATCTGCAGTTAATTATTTGAATTGGTTTGTTGGTAAAATCTTAAAAATTGCACCGGTTTACCAAACCAAAGCATGGGGATTTAAGGGGGCGGATTTTCTCAATACCATTCTTTTGCTAGAAACGTATAAAGCGCCATCTGAAGTTTTAAAATTGACCCAAAAAATAGAGCGGATTTTAGGACGCAGCCAAAAGTCTTTAGAAGGCCAATACCATAACAGAACAATAGACATTGATATTTTATATTTTAATCATAAGGTTCTAAATACCAAAGATTTGCAAATTCCACATCTGCATTTGCATGAGCGAAATTTTGTTTTGAAGCCTTTAGATGACATTTTGCCGGATTTTTTTCATCCCCTTTTACAAAAAAATCATAAAGAATTACTAACTTTATCTTCTGATAAAACTAAACCTATTTTAATTGATAAACAATTGAGTGTTAATAATTTACCATATAATTTTATTGCTATCGAAGGTAATATCGGTGCGGGAAAAACGACCTTTGCAACGCAATTTGCCAAAGATGTGAATGCCAAATTGGTTTTGGAACGATTTGAAGAAAATCCTTTTTTACCCAAATTTTACGAGGATCAGAAACGTTATGCTTTTCCTTTGGAGATGTCTTTTTTGGCAGACCGTTATCAGCAATTAACTGATGATTTATCTCAGTATGATTTATTCAAAACATCTGTTATTTCCGATTATTTTGTGTTTAAATCTTTAATTTTTTCTAAAGTTACGCTTTCTGATGAAGAATACGCTTTATACCGTAAAATTTTTAATTTTATGTATAAAGATTTGGTCAAACCCGATTTATACATTTATCTGTATCAAAATGTGGAACGCTTGTTGCAAAATATTAAAAAACGAGGTCGTTCCTATGAGCAGTCTATAACCGGAGATTATTTGGAACAGATTCATGAGGGTTATATGAATTTTATCAAAACACAAAAAGATCTCAATATCTTGATTTTGGATATTAGTGATATAGATTTTGTCGAAAACCCTGATTATTATTATCAAATGGTGCATAAAATTATCTCTTACGCCAAAAAAGAAAGTTCTAATAATTTAGTCATAGAAAAAATGTAAACAGACCTGCACAAAAGCTCAGAAGTATATTTATTTTTGTACCAATTGCATTTTAGTACCGTTTAAATTTATCTTATTTTGCGTTTATTGTGCCTCAAAATCTTTAAAGCTTTTCAGCTGACCCTAACTATAAAAAAGTTCTTACTTTTGCATTTCAATAATTTTATATGAGTTTACAACAAGAAATCGCTAAGCGTCGCACTTTTGGTATCATTTCGCATCCCGATGCCGGAAAAACCACTTTGACCGAAAAATTATTACTTTTTGGGGGAGCTATACAAGAAGCCGGTGCAGTCAAATCAAATAAAATCAAAAAAACTGCCACTTCCGATTTTATGGAAATAGAAAAGCAAAGGGGTATTTCCGTTGCCACTTCTGTTTTGGCGTTTTATTATAAAAATAAGAAAATCAACATCTTAGATACACCCGGACACAAAGATTTCGCAGAGGATACATATAGGACATTAACTGCTGTAGATAGTGTCATTGTGGTAGTAGATGTGGCCAAAGGGGTGGAGGAACAAACTGAAAAGTTGGTGCAAGTATGTCGTATGCGCAACATCCCTATGATTGTTTTTATCAATAAATTAGACCGTGAAGGTAAAGATGCCTTTGAATTATTGGATGAAATTGAACAAAAGCTCGGCTTAACCGTTTCTCCTTTGAGTTTTCCGATTGGAATGGGAAGTGATTTTAAGGGTGTTTATAATATTTGGGAACAAAAAGTGAAGCTTTATTTTGGGGAAACCAAGCAACAAATCGCTGATTCTGAAGAAATTTCCAATCTCAAAGATGCAAGATTGATTGAATTATTGGGCGCTGATACGGTTATCGAACTCATTGATAATTTGGAATTGGTCGAAGGGGTTTATAACCCTTTTGATCGCAATGCTTATCTCAAAGGCGACTTGCAGCCGGTCTTTTTCGGCTCAGCATTAAACAATTTCGGGGTTCAGGAGCTCTTAGATTGTTTTGTTGAAATTGCGCCGCCTCCACAGCCTAAAGCAGCTGAAAGCCGTATCGTTTCCCCCGAGGAACCCAAAATGACCGGATTTGTTTTTAAAATTCATGCCAATTTAGATCCCAAACACCGCGACAGGCTGGCTTTTGTCAAAATAGTTTCGGGAACTTTTAAACGGAATACACCTTATTATCATACTCGTTTAAAGAAAAATTTCAAATTTTCAAGCCCCAATACCTTTTTTGCTCAAAAAAAACAAGTGGTTGAAGAAAGCTTTCCGGGTGATATTGTCGGACTGCATGATACCGGAAATTTTAAAATAGGGGATACTTTTACAGAAGGTGAAATGCTGAAATTTAAAGGTATTCCTAATTTTTCTCCGGAACATTTTAGATATATCAACAATGCCGATCCTATGAAATCAAAACAATTGGCCAAAGGTATAGATCAGTTGATGGATGAAGGTGTTGCGCAATTGTTTATATTAGACTTAAATGGTAGAAAAGTTATTGGCACGGTTGGCGCATTGCAATATGATGTGATTCAGTATCGACTCGAACATGAATATGGTGCCAAATGTACCTATGAGCCACTCAATGTTTACAAAGCGTTTTGGGTAGATCCCGACGATAAAGATCATTCCGAGTATGAGGATTTTAAACGGGTCAAACAGCGTTATTTAGCTAAAGATAAATATGGTAAACAAGTTTTTTTGGCTGATTCTCCCTTTTCGTTTGAAATGACCAAAACCAAATATCCTAGTGTCAAATTACACGAGAAATCCGAGTTTTAACTCTAATTTAAAACATAAAAAAACCACGAAATTCTTTCCGTGGTTTTTAAATATAAATATAATGTTATTTTTTATTTTAAAGGTCTTCTAAAAATATAACGGGTGATAAAAATACCTTTACCATCCCCTTTACCGGCATCACTTTCAACGCCACTCGCTACCGTAAACAAACGCCAGCCTTCCCGACTCATATCGGTCAATTTGGAAGAAATCAAAGCATCATTGGAAGCAATATTTTGAAAATTAATACCGACCATAGTATAAAAATTTAACAATTTTGTTTCATTAAAACTGCTGATTTTTAAACCTTTACGTTTTGTTTTGTTATTTTTAAAATGGTTGGCTTTTTCTCTGGTATTGGTAGCGAGTTTGTAGTCCATTGGGACGTTATGCTCAACTATTCTCGAACGACCGATTCCCATTGGGACAATAGATTCCACCGTTGTAATAATTTTGTATTCGTAAGCTGTTTGGGCAGCCATATTCAAAGTGAATAAAAATGCAACAGCCCACAATAAAATTTGTCTTTTCATAATAATTTATTTTTTTTGTTAATAAGAACAAATATAATTTTTTTATTTAGATTACAAACTGTAACAAAATAAAATAAATACTATCTTTAAGATGATAATGTTTAAGACCGGTTGGAGACAAAAGACGACATAACACAACTGCTGAAAGCTTGCAGACAAAATAATCCTAAAGCGCAACGGCTCGTTTATCAACGTTACGCCAAAGCGATGTATAATACAGCGCGGCGTATTGTAGGAGATGCTGATGATGCACAAGATGTGATGCAAGAAGCTTTTATCAAGGCTTTTGATAAATTACATACTTATAAAGCAACAGCAACTTTCGGGGCTTGGCTCAAACGGATTGTGATTAATGAAAGTTTGACCTGGTTAAGAAAACAAAAGGATTTTGAATGTATTGATGATAATTTATCTCATATTGAATCGGAAACCGAGATCGAAATTTTGGATGATAAGCTTAAAGTTGAACAGTTATTAGAAGCGATTGATCAATTAAAAATAAATTACAAACTAGCTATTAATCTGTATTTTCTAGAGGGCTATGATTATGAAGAAATGATGCAAATTTTAAATCTATCTTATGCTAATGTTCGGACATTGGTTTCAAGAGCCAAACAAAAATTGAAATATATTTTAGAAACAAATTATATAGAAGTTATAAAATCATAAAAATGAATTTAAAAGATTTTTTAGAAAAAAATAAGTCAAAATTTGATGTTTATGAACCAAAATCGGGTCATGAAGATCAATTTATGGCCAAATTGAAAAATCATAAAACGCCTGAAAAAGCTTCTTTTTTAAAGCAATATTACAAGAAACTTTTAATAGCCGCTTCGGTTTCCATCCTGCTGACTTTAGGCTTTCAATATTTTAAATTTGAAAAACAAAAAAGGGTCGTTAATACTGGAATACAAGAAAATGAGCGCTATTTCTCTCAAATCATAAAAGCTGAGATATCGCAAATAAAAAAAGATGAAACTCCGGAAACTCAAAAAGTTTTTAAAGATGCTATGAAGCAAATTGATCAACTGGAAACAGCTTATCAACAATTGATTAAAGACTATAAAATTAATCAAGACAAATATATTTTAAATGCCATGATTGAAAATTTTCAGCAGCGTATTGATATTTTACAGTTTGTCAAACAAGAAATTAAACGAATTAAGGATTCTAAAAGCTATCAAGATGAAAAATATAGGGCTTAAATTATTAATATTTATTTTGCCTTTGCTGGTGTTTTCTCACCGGCCCGAAGGCAAATTCAAAAAACTTAAAACCATTCAGCGAACGTTTCAAGTTGGTGAGACCGGTGAGGTTTTCATTGACAATACTTATGGTAACATCAATATCATAACCGACCGTCAATCACAAGTCGAAATTATAGTCCGTATTAGCGTTGACGGTAACGATGATGATGCAGTTGAACAGCAGTTTAGAAAAATTAAAGTCAATATAATACAGAATGGTTCGCAAATTAAGGCACAGACTATTTTTGATAAAGCCTCATCTTACAATTGGAATTTGTTTTCTTGGATGTTCGGGGGCAATTCTCACAATACCAATTTTAAAATTAATTATGAAGTGCATATGCCACAACAGTGGAATCTAAAAATACGCAATGATTATGGTAATATTTATTTGAATAAACTGACCGGAAATTTAGATCTAAATGCCGATTATGGTAGTTTTGAGATTGGTGAGTTGTTAAGCCGTCAAAACAATATTGTAACCGATTATTTTTCGCATTCAACTATCGATTTTGTGAAACAAGCCGACATCAAGGCCGATTACAGTAAACTCAACATAACTTCCGCCTATCATTTGGATCTCAATTGTGATTATACCACCATTAAAATTGAGACGGTTCGACAACTAAAATTTAACAATGATTATGGCAGTATTCATGTTCAAGACGTTAAGGAAGTTTACGGCTCGGGCGATTATCAAACACGTTCCTTTGGTCATATTAATAAGGTCAAATTTACCGGAGATTACGGTTCCATCGAAATAAACGGTTTATTGCCCGATTTTGAACGTGTCGATTTATCTTGTGATTATACCACAATCAGAATTAATAATGAAGAAAAAGCACCTTACCATTTCGAATTGGAACAAGATTATGGTTGTTTTAAACAAAATGATTTGGATATTTACAGAGAAATCATTGATAATGGTGATCGAGAAATCAAGGCTTTTTATAAAGATGAAAAGGCAACGGCTTTAATCAAAATTAATATGGATTATGGTTGTGTCCGAATCAATAATTAAACACCGAAAAGTTTCAATAATAATTAGAATATAATCAATTTTAAGGCCAAGTGTTCACTCAAAATTTGGCTGTGTTTCGTTCATAAAATAATCAAAACTTAAAATATCATGAAAAAAATATTAATGCTTTTATTTATTTGGGTTACTTTTTATACCCAAGCTCAATTTTGGGGAAAGAAAATCTCAGGCGATGGTAACGTAACAACTGTAAGCCGCCAGATTGGCAATTTTGACAAAATCACGGTGACGGGAGCTTTCAGAGTCAAAATAGTGCCGGGTAAAACGGGACGTCTTACCCTTACAGCTGATCAAAATTTGCTTGAAATTATAGAAACTTATACCAAAGGCTCAAAATTGGTCATTCGCATTAATCCCGATTTTAATTTACAGCACTATACCAAGTTGCAGATTGAAGTCCCTACGGATTATTTATCTCAAATTACACTGACTGGTTCGGGAAGTGTTTACAATGAAAAAGCTTTTAACTGGCACAATTTAAAATTAACATTGACAGGCTCGGGTAATATGGATTTTAAAACCTTGGTGACACATATTGAGGTCGATTTAACAGGCTCAGGCGATATTTATTTGTCAGGAAAAGCTGATGATGCGGATTATGCTTTAACCGGTTCGGGTGATCTCAAAGCCCAAGATCTGATTGTTCAAGATATTAAGGCTACAGTCATAGGTTCAGGCGATATTTATTTGCGTGCCGTCCATAGGTTAAATGCTAAAATTTTGGGTAGTGGCGACATTTATTATTTTGGCGAACCTCAATATTTGAAAACAAAGACACTCGGCAGTGGCGATGTCAATTACAGGCGTTTGTAAGTCGTAAGAACCAGAAAAAATCTATAAAATATATCGAAAATTGCCGGAACAAACGATTTATTGGACTAATAAATAGTTGTTTTTGGTATTAAATAATCTGTTAATCATTTAAAAAAATAGAACGATGAAATTTTTAAAATATATCTTAATTTACAGTTTAATATTTATACAGCAAGTGTCGGGACAACATAATTTGGATCGGCATTTAATTCAGATTAACCGGCAAATTGATAGTATTGTGCATGCTAAAAGTTCACAATTTCAACAAGCTTTCAATAGAATTAATAGGCAATTAGAACAAGGGGAAATAAATGTACAGGAAGCGCAAGCGCAAAAAAAACAATTGGCCAAACAATATGCTGAAGACTTGGATTATACCGTTTATAAATTGACAGGAGATCTAAAGCATGCCGTTAAAGGTTCTTATATAATGGATAGTATTGTTCACAACGAAACCGCTTACCATATTAGGCGCGTGAAATTATACCGCAAAAAGTATTACGACCGGAAAGTCCATAAAAACAAGCGCAGTTATGCTTTTTTATTTTTAGCAACCGGTTTAAATAATGTCATAGATCGAGATAAAGTCCAAAGTATTGAATTTAGCCCGTATGGTTACCTCCAATCCCGCTTTTTTGAATTGGGGATGGATTGGAAGACGAATATAATGCATCATAAAACCTTTATAACTTATGGATTTTCATTTGTTTGGCATACTTTAAAACCCACAGATAATAAATACCATATTGTTGAAAATGATACGGTTAAAATAGTGGCTTATCCAAATCAATTGTCAACTTCCAAATTGCGACATATCTGGTTAAAATTTCCTTTGAGTTTAGAATTAAATTTACCCCAATCCACACGAGGTCACTTACATTTATCGGCTGGAGTCTACGGCAAATTTCGTTTGACAACTAAGCAAAAGTTAACTTATTTGGCCCGGAACCAAGACCATGATGAAGTGATTAAAAATGATTTTATGATGCCGGCTTTTGCTTATGGTTTAACAGGAGGAATCGGTGGAAGCGATTGGAGTATTTATGCCAATTATGATATAACGCCATTATTTAAAAATAGTCATACCCATCTCATCAGTTTGGGTTTAAAATGGCGATTATAAGACCAACATAAAATTTTATTATTTTATTTTTGAGTTTTAAAAAAAAATTATACATTTGTGCTTTAAGATAGAAAGAAATGAATTTATTTGTTGCAAAATTTTGGTGGCGTTTAACCTGTTCCATAACCGGATAAGGGAGTCGCTGTTTTGCATATAACATATTCAAAAAGCTTGCCGAATCCGGCAAGCTTTTTTGTTTAGAAATAGATAATAAGTTGAGCTTGTCATTTCGACAGAGCTTTTATGACATAGGAGTAAAAGTGATGAGAAATCAATTTTATAATTAGATTTCTCACTGTCATTCGTAATGACAGAGATTGTCATTACGATCCCGACGAAAGAACGACGAGGAATCTCAAATAATCGATTAACCAAATAACCACCAACATGAAATACCAAACCAAAATCATTGAAAAACCTGCCGATTTAATCACGCCCGTGGGCGTGTATCTCCGGATACGTGACCGGTTTCCCGAAAGCTTATTGCTCGAAAGTTCCGACTACAACAGCGATAAAAATAGTTTTACTTTTATTGTTGCCGGTCGTTTGGAACAGTTTAAAATTCAAAACAACACGTTGATAATCAACGATAAAGAAACGGAAATTAACGAGCCGGATACAGTCAAAAATGGCTTAAAATCATTTGTCAAACAAATCAATGTCAGTCAATCCGGTAAAACCAAGCAGTTTAACGGGTTATACGGGTTTACCGGTTTTGAAGCGGTCAAATATTTCGACACGTTTGATTTTGAACCCAAACCCAAAAAAGATAATATTCCCGAAATGTCTTACGGCTTTTACCGGTTTATCGTCGCTATTAACCATTTTAATGATGATGTTATAATTTTGGAAAATATTCCCGAAGGTGATACATCACAATTAGACGATTTTGCCGGATTGGTTTTTGCACAAAAAACACCGCAATTTCCGTTTAAAGCGGGC
>WGDF01000178.1 GCA_015493405.1 Flavobacteriaceae bacterium | reverse complement strand
TATTTTATCAATGCCGTAACTTTTAAACTCTACAAGAAAAATTATAAGCTTCAAACCGGTTATGGTGCCATCCAAAAAGTCTTAGCTGATAAAAATATAAAACAGCCTTCTCTTAAAGATGTTGCCGAAACCGTGATTGAAATCCGTCGCGCCAAATTGCCCGACCCCAAAGTAATTGGAAATGCAGGTAGTTTTTTTAAAAACCCGTTTGTGGATCAAGAAAAATTAATTCAACTGCTTCAAAGTTATCCGGATATGCCATACTATAGAACCCAAATTCCCAATCGCATCAAAGTGCCTGCCGGTTGGCTCATAGACCAAGCCGGATGGAAAGGCAAACGCTTTGGCGCTGTAGGCATTCACCCCAAACAAGCTTTGGTTTTGGTCAATTACGGCGGGGCAACCGGACAAGAAGTCAAACTGTTAGCCGACAAAATTATAGCTGATATTCACCTCAAATATGGTATTCTTTTGCAACCCGAAGTAAACTTTATTTAATATGTATCATCAGCCCAAAGTCTCTGTCATTATTCCCTGTTATAATTCAGAAAAGCACCTTCAAAAAGCAGTAGATTCAGTAATTAATCAGAGTTTAGACCAGTTGCAAATCATTTTGATAGATGATGGCTCAAGCGATAAAACCGCAACTTTATTGCAGCAATACAAAATGCGTGATAACCGTATTGAAGTCGTAACGCACCAAAAAAACTTGGGACTAGGACCGGCACGCAATTCCGGCATTGAAAAAGCTATCGGTGATTTTCTTTTTTTTCTGGATAGTGATGATTATATCCATCAAAATGCTTTGGAAGTTTTATATGAACAAGCCCAAAAAGATGATTTGGATATCTTACAAGCCCTCCATATCAGGCATGAAAACGGACAAAAAATAATTTGTCCTAAAAACTTGCCGCTACTAGAGCAGCCTCTCAATGCGGCCCAATATTTTCAACAGGGCTTTTTTATAGATCCTAAAGCTTGCGGTAAACTTTGGAAAACTGAATTTATCAAAAGCAATGGCTTAAAATTTGCCTCGGGATATTATGAAGATATTGCTATTGTATTTTATGCTTTTTCAATCGCTCAAAAAATAGATCATATACAATTTGCAGCCTATCATTATATGATTCGCAATGATTCCATCACACAACAAAAGGTTACCAAAGCACACGTTTCGGGTTTTAAAAACAGCTTAACAGACTTACAACAACTTTTTACCCAATCGGAATTAACCCGAAAATCATCCGGTTTTCCGCCAACCTACTTTTTATTTTTATCCCAATTGGCGCTCCTGGCTCTTAAAACCGAAGACTCTGCTATTATAACGGAAACTGAAGTATTTGTCAATCAAATGAGCAAAAAATATAAAAAATACTTAACCGGAAACCGGTTGTTACCGTTTTATAAACGACGGCTTCTGAAGCACTCGCCTTTTGCATATGCCAAGCTTAAAACCAAATTTAAAAAAGCCGACTAAAAACACAGCCGGCTTTTTTTAAGTTATTCAGGATAAGATTATCTAATTTTTTCCTTCAAAATAGCTCTTGAGATTACAATTTGTTGCACCTCGGAAGTGCCTTCATAAATTTGTGTAATTTTCGCATCTCGCATCATGCGCTCCACATGATATTCCTTGACATAACCATAGCCGCCATGTATTTGCACCGCTTCAGTGGTAACGCGCATAGCCATTTCGGCTGCATAATATTTGGCCATAGCCCCGCTCAAATCAAAACTGTTGCCTTGATCTTTGTCCCAAGCGGCTTTCATGATTAAATGGCGAGCAGCATCAATTTCAGTTTTCATATCCGCCAGTTTGAAAGCAATAGCTTGATGATAGGAAATAGGTTTGCCAAAAGCCTCACGCTCTTTAGAATATTGCAAAGCCCGTTCATAAGCACCCTGAGCAATACCCAAGGCTTGTGCAGCAATACCAATGCGACCACCGGCTAAAGTTTTCATTGCAAATTTAAATCCGAAGCCGTCCTCCCCTATCCTGTTTTCCTTAGGAACTTTAACATCTTGAAAAATTAACGAATGAGTATCAGAGGCTCTAATTCCCATTTTATTTTCTTTGGGACCAACTGTAAAACCTTCCCAGCCTTTTTCAACGATAAAAGCATTGATGCCGTGATGTCCTTTTTCAGGATGTGTATGCGCGATGACCAAATATGTATCGGCCGTGTTACCATTGGTAATCCAGTTTTTGACCCCATTAAGTAAGTAATAATCGCCCATATCTTTTGCCGTTGTCCGTTGATGTGTGGCATCACTACCGGCTTCGGGCTCACTTAGTGCAAAAGCACCTAATTTTTCTCCGGTCGCCAAAGGCACTAAATATTTTTGTTTCTGAGCTTCATTACCATAATGTTCTAATCCCCAAGTAACCAAGGAATTATTGACACTAACAATCACACCGGCTGATGCTTCAACCTTAGACAATTCTTCCATAATGTTTACATAAGAAATTGTGTCCATACCACTTCCGCCATATTTGGGATCAACCATAATACCCATAAAACCCATTTCAGCCATTTTTTGTCGCAATTCAGGCGGAAAATATTGTTTTTCATCTCTTTCGATCACACCGGGTAATAATTCCAAATTAGCAAAATCTCGGGCAGCTTCTTTTATCATTAACTGTTCTTCAGTAAGTGAAAAATCCATATAAT
>WGDF01000177.1 GCA_015493405.1 Flavobacteriaceae bacterium | reverse complement strand
GTAAAGACGTAAAACTTTTGTTTAAATCCGTCCCTGATTCTTATACAAAATAACCTTGTTGGTGGCGGATTTGCTTGGGCAATTGGAGGAGCAGCATCGACTATTACGAGTTCATTTGGAAAATTTGTCCCCCGCTATCGCCAGCTTGTAGCTGGTGGCATGTAAGACCAAGAAAAATGATATATCATCTTTTTTTTATACATTTGTTGTATGAATAGAAATTATAAATTTCATAATCCTTCTGCGGCTTACTTTGTTTCTCGTTTCGTCAGGGGCTCTGCCTGCCCCCGACTAAAATTATAAAAAACTGAAACAATAAAAAAAACTTTTTTTTGTTATAATAAAAAACAAATTGTGAAAGAATGTAAAAAAGCATCATAATGCCGTTGGGGGACATAGTGTTGGTAGTTGTTCCAGATATAATTATGGATTCTGTTTTTAAAGATATTATTATGAAAAAATTACTAATTGTTTTATTTCTATTTTTATATGGTTGCGCACCTCATGGGCATTCTTACCGTTTAATAAAAAATGATTCTAAAATAAATGTTAAAATTGGTGTTGAATGCTTGCCTTCCGAAAAGATTTTTGTTGTAAATAATGTAAAAAATGATTCTATTAAATTTCGTTCCAAAATATTTGGCAATCAATGGGTTTTAATGGACCATCCTGATTCAATTTATAAATATTACCATAAAAGTATTAGAATTAATGACTGGAAGTTTCACAAATTATTTAATAATGATACATTGGAATTACATATTTTTAATAAGGGTAAAGACGTAAAACTTTTGTTTAAATCCGTCCCTGATTCTTATACAAAATAACCTTGTTGGTGGCGGATTTGCTTGGGCAATTGGAGGAGTAGCATCGACTATTACGAGCTCATTTGGAAAATTTGTCCCCGCTCCCGCTAACTTGTAGTTAGTGGCACATAAGAGTAAGAAAAATGATATATCATCTTTTTTTTTAAATTTGTTGTATGAGTAGAAATTATAAGTTTCATAATCCTTCTGCGGCTTACTTTGTTTCTTTTGCTACAGTAAACTGGATTGATGTATTTACAAGACAGGTTTATTACAATATACTAGCTGAAAGTGTAGTTTTTTGTAGAAAACATAAAGGAATGGAATTGTTTGCATATTGCTTTATGCCTAGTCATGTTCATTTTATATTTCGTTCCACTAATGAAGATCCTGCCGGGTTATTACGAGATTACAAAACGTATACATCTAAAAAAATGATACAAACCATCACAGAAAATGAGCAAGAAAGCAGAAAAGAATGGATGTTGTGGATGTTTGAAAGAGCAGCAAAGAAAAAGGGAAGTAAATCACAATATCAATTTTGGCAACATCATAATAAACCCATAGAATTATGGAGTGCCAAAGTTATAAAACAAAAATTAGATTATATTCATAACAATCCTGTTGTATCCGGGTTTGTTACAGCGCCGACGGATTGGAAATATTCAAGTGCTAGAAATATTGCCGGAGATAATACAATATTAGAAATTGATGCTATTGGTTTTCTTGGTTAGATTACGTACCACTAACTACAAGCTGGCGGTAGCGTGGGCCTACTTCAATATTTAAAGTTATTGTTCAGCTTATTCCTGACTTTGGGAACAAAGATAAACGGCTTAAAACTTATCAAAAAGAAAAAGGGATAATTCATATAAATTCAAGGAAAATATGGACAATTCCGGTTCAAATTTAAAAAAAGAGAAAACCATCAAGTAGAAAGCGTTCTAAAAAACTGACATTTATCAAAAAAAAATTGTGGAAAAGAAAAAAAATCTTACTTTTGCAAAAATCTTTGAAAGGACATGAATTTTAAATTCTTTAAATACGCATTTGTCAGTTTATTACTGATTAGTTTTAGTCTCTATTCGCAACATGAAGAAAATGATAAACAACCGGCGACTGCGACCGAAAATTCAGAACAATCTCATCCTGAGAAAGAGGATTTTAATGCAGCTGAATTAATTCATCACCACTTATCCGATTCTCACGATTATAATTTCGATTTTCCCTTTATTGACAAAATACAATTTCACCTTCCGGTCATTTTATGGACTGATAAAGGGCTGACTGTTTTTTCATCTAAGGATTTTAAAGGAGATGAAGAGGGACAAGTTATTGTTACTAAAAACGGACATCAATTTAAACGTATCCACGATTTAATTGTATATGCTGACAAAGTTGGCGATCATGTTAATCCCAAAGATGTCCCTTTATCTGCAAGGCCTTTAGATTTTTCGATTACCAAAAATGTCATCTCAATGTTACTGACATTTCTTATTTTATTATTGGTGCTTTTTTATACTAAAAAATCTTACAATCATAAAAGAATGCCCAAAGGTGTCGGCCATTTTATGGAGCCTTTAATTATTTTTATCCGTGATATGGCCAAAGATAATATCGGACCGAAATATGAAAAATTTGTACCGTTTTTATTGACCGTGTTTTTCTTTATTTTATTTAGTAATTTATTCGGATTGATTCCGTTTTCGCCCTTTGGTTATAATTTAACCGGAAATATTGTGGTCACATTTGTACTGGCAGTTATTGTCTTTATCATTACCAATGTCAATGGCAATAAAAGCTACTGGACACATATTTTATGGCCTCCCGGCGTCCCTATCATACTAAAGCCATTCATTGCTTTGATTGAAATTTTAAGTATTTTCACCAAACCATTTGCTTTAATGATTCGATTGTTCGCCAATATATTTGCAGGTCACACGATCATATTAACCTTTATAACCTTAATTTTTGTTTTTAAAAATTGGGGCGTACCGTTTGCATCGGGATTTGCCACCATATTTATGTATACCAGTGAATTGCTTGTCGCTTTTTTACAAGCCTATGTTTTTACGCTTTTATCAGCCATTTATTTTGGAATGGCCATAAAAGAAGAAGCACATTAAAAAAAATTAAACCAAATTTTGCAATATTAGGCAAAATTTGATAAAATATAGCAAGAAACCTTAAGGTCGAATGCTTATCGTTGAAATATTAACCCTAAAAACTAAATATTATGCCAGCAGCATCAATTGGAGCAGGTGTAGGAGCAGGTTTAGCAGCCATCGGTGCCGGAATCGGTATCGGTAAAATCGGCGCATCTTCTTTGGAAGCATCCGCCAGACAACCTGAACTATACGGAAAATTATTTACTTTGATGATCGTTGCAGCAGCATTGGTTGAAGGTGTCGCCTTCTTCGCAGTGGTTGTTGCTATGGGAGCCAAGTAAACAAAATTAAAAGAAAACCTTTAACGGTTGGTTAAAGGTTTTTTTTGCTAATTAAAAATTGAGAATGAGATTTCTTACTGCGTTCGAAATGACATCAGTTGTCATTCCGACAGAGAGAGGAGGTACGACGAACGACGAGGAATCTTAATTAACCAAATTATAGTAAATATAGATTTCTCACTGCGTTCGAAATGACAAGGTGTTAAAAAAGAAAGTGCTGTCATTATGACAGAGCGACTTGCAAGTGCGGTTGTCATTTTGAAGGAGGAACGACTGAGAAATCTACATTAACCGGATAAACATATCATCAAATAAACAATAAAATATTATGAATTTATTGCATCCTGAAACTTTGGTATTTTGGACGACCTTATTCTTCTTGATTTTCTTTTTCTTATTTGTAAAATTGGCTTGGAAACCGATTTTAAAAACCATCAAAGAAAGAGAACAATCTATTGAAGATGCTTTACTTCAAGCAGATAAAGCTCGTGAAGAAATGGCCAAGCTCAAATCCGATAATCAGAAAATTTTAAATGAAGCGCGCACACAAAGAGATAATATGCTCAAAGAAGCCAAAGAGCTCAAAGAACAAATTATCAATAAAGCTCGTAAAGAAGCCCAAACTGAAGCCGGTAAGGAAATTGAAAAAGCCAAACGTGTGATTGAAAGCGAAAAACAAGCAGCAATCAAAGAGTTGAAAAATCAAGTGTCCGAATTATCTATTAATATTGCCGAAAAAGTCCTCGGCGAAGAATTAAAAGACAAAAACGAACAATTGAAACAAGTCGATAAATTGGTTTCTCAAATCAAATTTAATTAATATGAAAGCTGCAAAACGCTATGCCAAAGCTCTTTTTGAATGGTCTGATAATCAACTGGATACCGTTCAAAAAGATATGGAATTAATCAAAAACACATTTGAAAGTTATCCCGAATTGGGCAAAGCATTGACCAATCCGACTGTTCCTGCTTCTAAAAAATTGGCAGTAGTCGATCAAGTTTTCGGTCATAAAGTTTCGGATAAGACACGAAAACTCATTCAATTACTAGGTCAAAAAGATCGCTTGAGTTTGCTAAAAAACATAGCCCATTCTTTCGATAAATTATATAAAAAACACAAAGGACTTAAAGAAGCAAAAGTAATCTCAGCTGTACCTTTAAATGAGGCCTTAAAAAATGAGATACTTAGCAAAATTAAGACTTTAACCGGTAGTCATCAAATCAATTTAACCAATGAAGTCGACCCTAATTTGATAGGCGGGTTTATATTAAATATTGATGACTTACGCTATGATGCCAGCATAGCCGGAAAATTGGCAAAAATTAAATCAAAATTGGAAGCATAAAAACATAAAAAGTTATGGCAGAAATAAAACCATCAGAAATTTCGGCAATTATCAAAGAACAATTAGCAGGCGTCTCTTCAAACGCTTCACTTGAAGAAACCGGTTCGGTCCTTCAAGTCGGTGACGGTATTGCCTTAGCATATGGCTTAAACAACGTTCAATATGGCGAGCTGGTCGAATTTGACAATGGCTCAGAAGGCGTTGTGTTAAATTTGGAGGAAGATAACGTAGGAATTGTTATTTTAGGTCCTTATATCGATATTAAAGAAGGTTCCGGCGTCAAACGCTTAAATAAAATCTTATCTATTCCCGTAGGTGAAGGCATCATAGGTCGGGTCGTCAACACTTTAGGAGAACCTATTGATGGTAAAGGGCCCATTCAAGGTGAAACCATTAACCTACCCTTGGAACGAAAAGCGCCCGGCGTTATTTACCGCCAACCGGTAAACCAACCTTTACAAACCGGAATCAAAGCTATTGATGCAATGATTCCTGTTGGTCGGGGACAACGAGAGTTGATAATTGGAGACCGTCAAACCGGTAAAACAACAGTTGCTATTGATACGATTCTTAATCAAAAAGAATTTTATGATAAAGGAGAACCTGTTTATGCTATTTATGTAGCCATCGGTCAAAAAGCCTCAACCGTTGCCCAAATATATAAAACTTTTGAAGATGCCGGTGCTATGGCATACACCACTATTGTTGCTGCAAATGCTTCCGACCCGACGCCTATGCAAGTCTATGCACCTTATGCAGGCGCTGCCATCGGTGAATATTTTAGAGACTCCGGTCGTTCTGCTTTAATTGTATATGACGATTTGTCTAAA
This sequence comes from Flavobacteriaceae bacterium, assembly GCA_015493405.1. Classification (GTDB taxonomy): domain Bacteria; phylum Bacteroidota; class Bacteroidia; order Flavobacteriales; family Flavobacteriaceae; genus WGBX01. The sequence goes on along the minus strand of WGDF01000177.1, from coordinate 1,774 downwards.
CAAGCTGTAGCCTATAGAGAAATATCATTGTTATTGCGTCGTCCACCGGGCCGTGAAGCCTATCCTGGTGATGTTTTCTATTTACACTCACGCTTGTTGGAACGGGCCGCTAAAATCATTGATAATGATGAAGTGGCTAAAAAAATGAACGATGTGCCTGCACCTTTAAGACCAATGTTAAAAGGTGGTGGTTCTTTAACAGCTTTACCTATTATCGAAACACAAGCCGGTGATGTTTCTGCCTATATTCCAACTAACGTAATCTCTATTACCGACGGCCAAATTTTCTTAGAATCCGATTTGTTTAACTCCGGTGTTCGTCCGGCTATTAACGTAGGCATATCAGTCTCACGTGTAGGAGGGTCGGCACAAATTAAACCGATGAAAAAAGTTGCCGGGACTTTAAAATTGGATCAAGCTCAGTTTCGAGAATTAGAAGCTTTTGCCAAATTTGGTTCGGATTTGGACCCTGTAACTCTAGGTGTTATTGAAAAAGGACGTCGTAATGTCGAAATCTTAAAACAAGGACAACACGACCCAATGCCTGTTGAAGAACAAGTCGCTATCATTTTTGCAGGCACTAAAAACTTATTGCGTGATGTTCCTGTTGATAAAGTCAAAGAATTTGAACGAGACTATATCGATTATTTAAATGCTAAAAACAGAGATACATTAGATGCCATCAGAGCCGGAAAATGGAATGATGAAATTGCAGATGTGTTAACAGCTGCCGCTATGGAAGTAGCTGCTAAATACAAAAAATAATTTTAGTCGGATTTGTGGAATCCACCCATAAAATAGAAAACAAATATGGCCAATTTAAAAGACATACGCACTAGAATTCAATCGGTTGGGAGTACGATGCAGATTACCAATGCTATGAAAATGGTTTCTGCCGCCAAGTTAAAAAAAGCTCAAGATGCCATTGAAAAAATGCGCCCTTATGCCGAAAAATTAACAGAACTATTGTCCGGATTAAGTGCCAATCTCGATTCCGATTTAGGTGGAGATTATGCAGCAAAACGCGCTGTCAATAAGGTTTTATTAGTGCCCATAACTTCCAATAGAGGCTTATGTGGTGCGCTAAACACCAATATTATCAAACAAACCATACGGCTGATTGAAAATGATTATAAAGATAAAGAAGTTCAAATCTTAACGATTGGCAAAAAAGCCTATGATCAGTTGGTAAAAAAGTATGAAATTGTCGCTAACAGAAGTGATCTTTTTGATGATTTAACCTATGAAAAAGCTGCTAATATTGCCCAAACCATTATGACTGATTTTGCCGAACAAAAATACGACAAGGTCATTTTAGTCTACAATAGTTTCAAAAATGCGGCAACACAGATTGTAAAATCAGAACAGTTTTTGCCGATTAAAACCGAACTGCAAAATTCAAATGTCGTTTTAGATTATATCTATGAGCCTTCGCAAGCTGAAATTGTCTTGGAATTGATTCCAAAATCTTTAAAAACACAATTCTATAAAGCCATTCGCGATGCTTGGGCCTCAGAACATGGTGCACGTATGACCTCTATGCATAAAGCAACTGATAATGCCAATGAAATGAAAAATGATTTGACCTTGCAATACAACAAAGCCCGTCAAGCTGTTATTACAGGTGAAATTTTGGAAATTGTCAGTGGTGCCGAGGCACTTAAAAATCAATAAAAAAATAATAAACAGATTAAAATATAACATAATGTCACAACAAAAAGGAAAAATTTCTCAAATTATCGGTCCGGTTATCGATGTTGTCTTTGAAGGTGAG
>WGDF01000176.1 GCA_015493405.1 Flavobacteriaceae bacterium | reverse complement strand
TTTACATCCCGATTGGTTTGGAATTTCCGATGGAACTTTGCCGGCTCGTATTTCATTTTTAAGTGTCGGTATTTGGTGGATTTTATTCTCACAATATACCTTTTATGTCTTGCCGGACAATGTTTACAACGTCAAACCGCCCAAACGCAAAGGCTATTTGTTTAAGGGGTATGCCGAACTTAAGATAGTTTTTCATCAGCTTTTGCATTACCCTACTTTAAAACGTTTTTTAGTCGCTTTTTTCTTATATAGCTTGGCGGCGCAAACCATTTTTTACGTGGCCGGATTATTCGGCAGTAAGGAATTGCAGCTGGATTCCGGTAAACTTATTGCGACTATTTTGGTGATTCAATTGGTTGGAATAGTCGGTGCTTTGGGGTTTTCCCGGATTTCCAAAGTTATTGGGAATATCAGAGCGCTACAAGTGATTTTATTGATTTGGGTCGGGATAACAATCAGTGCATATCTGCTGGATAAAAATAATCCGGATGTCGAAATGCAATTCTACATTCTAGGTGGATTTGTCGGGTTGGTGATGGGCTCTCTTCAAGCCTTGTCACGCTCATCTTATTCTAAAATGCTCCCTGAAGATACTCACAAACATGCCACTTATTTTAGTTTTTATGATTTTACCGAAAAAATAGCTATTGTTTTAGGTACTTTTTCTTTTGGTGCTTTAGAGGCCCTTACCGGTTCTATGAAGATGGCTGTATTAATGATGTCTATTGTGTTTTTGGCAGCGATGTTGATTTTGGGCAGTATCAAAGATAAGCGGATATAAAAGATACTTTTCTGAAAAATTTGTTCTCCTTGATCAAATTGCTTAACTTTCAGTAAATTTTAAGCAGCTACTAATGGTCTTTTTTGATATTATTAAGCAACAGCAAGTTTTTTTTGATTCCGGAAAAACTAAAGATATAACTTTTACCCGTCAGCAATTATCAAAACTAAAAAGCTTGCTTAAAGAAAATGAGTCTTTGCTTTATGAGGCCATTTATCAGGACTTTGGTAAGTCGGCTTTTGAAACTTATTTGAGCGAACTGGCGCTGATTTACCACGAATTAAAAATTTTGAATAAAAATCTGAAAAAATGGCGCTCTCCCAAACGAGTACCAACTGATTTGGCCAATTTTCCGGGTAAAAGTTATATTTATCCTGAGCCTTTGGGTCATGTTTTGGTGATTGGGGCTTGGAATTATCCTTATCAGCTGTCTTTGTTGCCGGCTTTAACAGCTTTGGCTGCCGGCAATACAGTTATTTTGAAACCGAGTGAGTTACCATCTCGTACGGCTCAAGCTATGGCAAAAATCATCAATGAAAATTTTCCTGCGGGCTATTTTTATGTTTTAGAAGGTGGCGTCCAAGAAACAACGGAATTGTTAAAAAATAGGTTTGACAAAATATTTTTTACCGGAAGTACACGCGTGGGAAAAATTGTTTATGAAGCTGCGGCTAAGCAGTTGACTCCCGTAACTTTGGAACTTGGCGGCAAGAGCCCAACTTTTGTTTTAGCAGATACCGATTTGTCTATGACGGTAAAAAGGATTGTTTGGGCCAAATTTCTCAATGCGGGACAGACTTGTGTTGCGCCCGATTATATTTTGGTTGAAAAATCTATTGAAACCAAATTTTTAGAAGTTTTAAAACAAGAAATTAATTCACAATTTAAAGTCAATAATGAGTTGACCGAGCATTATGTTCAAATTATTGATCAAGCCCATTTGAAACACTTGGAAAATCTGATAGATTCCGATAAAATTTATTTAGGCGGTTCTATTAATTATGAAAAAAGACTTATGATGCCAACTGTTTTGCAGCATGTCAATTTTAGTGATGCAGTGATGCAAGAAGAAATTTTTGGCCCTATTTTGCCTGTGATTACTTTTGAGAATTTAGACAAGGCCATTCAGCAGGTTCAAAAATTACCCAAGCCTTTGTCTTGTTATGTTTACGGCAAAGATAAAAAACGTATTGATAAGATTATCAATAAGTTATCGTTTGGCGGTGGGGCGGTAAATGATAGTGTGATGCATTTATCCAACAGCCATTTGCCTTTTGGCGGTGTGGAATTCAGTGGTATCGGAGCTTATCACGGTAAGGCCGGATTTGATAGTTTTACCCATTACAAAAGCATTTTGAAAAAATCATTTTGGTTTGAGCCGCCGATAAAATATCCACCTTATTCCAAATGGAAATTAAAAATTTTGAAATGGCTTTTTGAATAAGATGATATGGCTGTAAGGTGTGTTAAATATTAAAAAATAAAGGCATAAAAATGCTTGGAATTAAACTTTAAAGCATAAAGATTTGGAAGATTCAAAAAATACAAAGTATGATTTTATCATCATAGGTTCCGGATTCGGCGGTGCTGTTTCGGCTTTGCGTTTGGCTGAAAAAGGTTATAAAGTTTTGGTCATAGAAAAAGGAAAATTTTTTAAACCGGATGATTTTCCTAAAAATAACCGGCAACTGACTCGTTGGTTATGGTGGCCGGCGCTTAAGATGTTTGGTATTCAAAAGTTGACCTTTTTACGGCACATTTCTGTGATGAGTGGTGTAGGCGTTGGCGGCGGTTCTTTAGTGTATGCCAATACTTTACCTAAACCCAAGTCGGCTTTTTTTAATCAAGGATCTTGGCAAGGCCTTGACGATTGGGAAAACAAGTTGGCTCCTTTTTATGAGCAGGCGTGGCACATGTTGGGGGCGGCTGAGAATCCGTATTTAGCGCCTGCCGATTTGGCTTTAAAAGAGTTGGCAGAAGAAATGAACAAAGCTTTTAGACCGACCAAAGTTTCTGTCTTCTTTGGAAAAGCCAATCAAGTATATTCCGATCCATATTTTGAAGGAGCCGGACCCGAACGTTCCGGTTGTAATTTTTGTGGCGCTTGTATGACCGGTTGCCGATACAATGCCAAAAATTCATTGGACAAAAATTACCTGTATTTGGCACAAGCTTTAGGGGTAACTATTTTAGCCGAACACGAAGTTATAGATGTTTTACCTCATGGAAAACATGGCGAAAAAGGATATGAGGTTATCTTCAAAAAATCTACAAGTTATTTTTCCGGACCAAAAAAAATAAGAACCAAGGGTGTTATTTTTGCAGGTGGGGTATTGGGAACCGTGCCTTTATTGTTAAAACTCAAAAAAAAGCATCTGCCTTTATTGAGTGATCAGGTGGGACAAATGGTTCGAACAAATAATGAATCACTAATTTTTAATACGGTTTATAAAGGCCTTTATCTGGACAAAATGTCTGAGGGTATTGCTATTGGTTCCATTATGACCTTTGATGAAAACAGCCATATTGAGCCTGTCCGATATGGCAAGGGAAGCAGCATATGGGGTGCTTTGGTTGTTCCGGTAATCAATGAACCCGATTTTTGGCGTCGCAATTTAAAGTTGATTTATAAAATACTAAAAACTTTACCCGTCCGTCTCAAACTTTTATGGTTTCACGATTTTGCTTCCAATAGTCCTGTTTTGTTGTTTATGCAGCATTTAGATTCAACAATTCAACTCAAACGCGGCAGGTTTGGTTTAAAATCCGGTCTGAAAAAAGGGGAAACAAATCCAACAGCTTTTATTCCGGATGCTTTGGATTTTGCCCGAAAATTTTCGAAGCATATCAAAGCCATTCCGCAAGTTTTGTTTACCGAGTCTGTTTCGGGTATTCCTTCTACAGCGCATATTTTAGGAGGTGCTTGCATGGGAAAAGATATCCAATCGGGCGTTATTGACAAAAATCATAAAGTGTTTAATTATGAACAGATGTATGTTTTTGACGGCTCTATGATTTCCGCCAATCCGGGCGTTAATCCTTCTTTAACCATCACAGCTATAACCGAATATGGGATGCATAAAATACCGCCAAAACACAAAAAACAGAACCATTGAGCGACAATGATTCTGTTTTTATTATGAATATTGAAAAATAGAATTATTTTTTCTTCTGTTTGCGTTTCATTTCTTCTTGAAGCCGTTTTTGTTCTTCAGCTTTTTCCATTAAACTGGCCATCTTTTTGGCAAAACGACCTTGTTTTTTGGGTTTTTTCTTGTTTTCTTCGATGATTGATTTAATCTTAGCTTCATCGATAACATATTTCTTAATGGCAATTAAAATCAGAATGGTCATTAAGTTGGAAATGAAATAATACAAACTCAAACCACTGGCATAATTGTTAAAGAAAAATAACAACATCACAGGTGATAAATAAATCATCCATTTCATCATTTTTTGCATATC
>WGDF01000175.1 GCA_015493405.1 Flavobacteriaceae bacterium | reverse complement strand
ACCTATTATTATGTAATCAAATTAAAGGACGGCCGAAAACTAACCGGCTGGTTGTATTTATCAAGATAAAAACTAATTCACTATGAAAAAAATAATATTAAGTATTATTGGATTATTATACCTTTCTATAGGTCACATCCAAGCACAACAATTGCCGCATTATACACAATATATGTATAATATGAATATATTAAATCCGGCTTATGCCGGTTCAAAAGGGACTGAAATTATTTCATTCGGAACTTTATATCGCAGCCAATGGTATAGCGCCTCAGGTGGCCCAAAAACTTTAACCGCCAATGTTCATGGTGCTTTTAATGAGAATAATGGCGTCGGCTTATCATTTATAGATGATAAATACGGCCCGATTAAACAAAGTATGGTTACAGCTGACTATTCTCATACTTTACATTTCGGCAAAACCAATTTGGCCTTTGGACTCAAAGCGGGCATTAATATGTTCAGAGTAGGAAATAATTATTATATCGCACAACCTAATGATCCCGTTTTATCCTACAGCTTGAGTGATACACGGCTCAATTTGGGAGCCGGTTTATTCTATTATTCCGATAAATATTATTTATCTGTTTCTGTTCCCAATTTTATACCTAACAAATTTAACAATGGTAATGGCTACCAAGCCACAGATCAAGTGCACCTCTTCATAGCAGGAGGCTATGTTTTTGATTTAAGCGAAGATTTTAAACTGAAACCACATTTTTTATTATTTAATTCAATCAATCAAAGCATACAAGCGGATTTAAATCTCAATATGCTTTATGACAATCGATTTGAACTTGGCCTTTCTTATCGTTTAAATGATGCCGTTAGCGGTTTATTCAATATCAGATTGTTTGACAGTTTAAGGGTCGGATATGCTTATGACATTCACCTTTCGGACATTGCTTACTATAGCCCGACTTCACAAGAATTTTTCTTAAACTATGATTGGAGTCTGAGTAAAAAAGTTATGTTATCCCCTAGATATTTCTAAAAAAATTATGACTATGAAAAAAATATATATATTATTGATAAGCTTAGCTTTGGGTGTATCTACAACCTATGCTCAAAGTTCTCTCGTGAAAAAAGCGGATAGATATTACAAGCATTTACGCTATGTTAAAGCTGCACAAACCTATGAAAAAGTGGTAGCAAATGGCAAAGCTAATGACCATGTTTATGAAAATTTAGCCGATACTTATTATCAAATTTTTGACACAAAAAATGCAGAGAAATATTACGGAATGTTAGCTGCAAAATCTGATGATCCCGAAGTTTTTTACCGTTATGCTCAAATGCTAAAAGCCAATGGAAAATATAAAGAAAGTATCCCTTGGATGGAAAAATTTGCACAAATGAAGCCGGCAGATCACCGCGCTATCAAATTTCGTGAAAATCCCAATTATCTTCCGAAAATCTTAAAACGGGATAAAGACAAATTTGTAGTAAATGAGCTTCCGAAAATTAATACTGAATATGATGACTTTGGGGCCAAACCTTTAGGTAAAAAATTGTATTTTGTTTCGGCAAGAGACACCAAGGGAAAAGAATATGGTTGGGACGAACAACCCTTTTTAGACATCTATCAAGCTGATTATGTCGATGGTATCGTCAGTAATATTGAGAAAATCCCCGGCCAAGTCAACACCAAATATCATGATGGTACTTTTTGTTTCTCTCCTGATGGTAAAACGATGTATTTTACCCGTGACAATTATGATGACAACATTTATAAAACAGATTCAACCGGTGTAAGTCGTTTGAAACTCTTTTCAGCACAGCATGTTGGAAATGAATGGATTAACATTAAACCCTTACCTTTCAATAATGATAATTATTCTGTCGGACATCCTGCAGTCAGTCCCGATGGTAAAAAACTCTATTTTTCTTCTGATATGCCCGGTGGTATGGGACAATCCGATTTATATGTGGTCGATATCAAAGGGCATAATAAATTTAGCAAACCTGTAAATTTAGGGCCCAATATCAATACGGAAGGCCGTGAAAACTTTCCTTTTATCAGCAAAAAAGGCGATTT
>WGDF01000174.1 GCA_015493405.1 Flavobacteriaceae bacterium | reverse complement strand
TAAAATATAGCCTATTTACCATCTTATGCTATATCACAAATCAAATGACCATTTGGTCTTAGTTTCTAATCAGGACTTTTTTCGAATTCAAAAATAAACTTAATTTTTATCAATAAAAAATCAAATGGTAAAACTAATCGGAAAAAAATAAAAATAGATTAATGGACAGGTTCAAAAATCAAACACGTCCATACTATTATGATATAGAATACAAGCTAATTCATCATAATTCATTTGATAGATAGCGGCTAATTTCTCAACTATCACTTTAAGGTAAGCCGGCTCATTACGTTTACCCCGATAAGGGCTTGGTGCCAACCACGGCGCATCGGTTTCCACTACCAAATGATGAGGTGGAATCCGGTCTAAAAATTGATCTATTTTACCGTTTTTAAAAGTAACTACACCGCCAATACCCAAGTGAAAGTTTAAATCAATAGCGCGTTTGGCCTGTTCCAAAGTGCCGGTAAAACAATGAAAGACACCGCGCAAGTCCGGAGATTTTTCTTGTTCAATAATCTCAAAAACTTCATCAAAGGCCTCACGGATATGAATGCTGACCGGTAATTTTTTTTGTTTGGCCCATTGTAACTGGGTTTGAAAAGCTTCCTGCTGCTGTTTTAAAAAAGTTTGGTCCCAATACAAATCAATGCCTATTTCCCCTATCCCGTAATAGGTACCTTGATCCAATTCCGCTTTAATATTTGCCAATTCCGCTTTATAATCGGCTTTTACACTCGTAGGGTGCAACCCCATTAAAGGTAACATAAGGTCAGGGTATTGGGCAACAGTTTGCTTTAAGGCGGCTATGGTTGTCGTATCAATATTAGGTAAAATAAATTTTTCGACCCCCACAGCTTGTGCCCGTTCTATGACAGCAGCTCTGTCCGAATCAAATTCCGAAACAAAAAGGTGTGTATGGGTATCAACTAACATCGTCAAATCTTTATAATTCGGAAAATCGAAGGCTTATCTGACATAAAAGGCGAAATTATTATGAACTAAACATAATATTGTAAACGCGATTAATTTCGTGTGACAATTGATTGACACTGATGTGTCGTGCTTCGCGAATTGTCTCACGACCATCAAAATAAACCAAAACGGTCGGGATGACAAAAACATTGTAATAACCACGCGCTTCAGGCAACATTTGAACATTGATTTCCAAAAATTTCATTTCAGGGAAACGCTCTTGAATCATCTGTTGCAATTTGGGGGATAAGGCATCTCCAACTTGGCATGATTCATCGGAAAAGAAAACCAAGACAGCAGGATTCTCTCTTAAAAATTCATTGGCTTCTTCTAAAGTCTGTGCGAAAGTATAAGGCATTGTAAGTGTTTTATTCTAAGGCACAAATATATTATTTTTTTTAAAAAACCACTCTTAAATTTTATTTTTTTCAAAACAATTTTTAATGATTCAATTGTAGTCAAAAACTACTCCTATTGCTGTTTAATATGACTAATTTTTATTTGGCATAAAAGCAAGCCAAGTATTATTCGGAAGTCGGTCGGTAAAATATTTTGAAACCCTTTTCCTTTGTTTAGCATCTATTCTAAGAACTGATTTTTAAACAAGAAATAATATAAAATAAAGCCTTTTTTAGGCTAAAAAAATCAAGAATTTTCTTGTTTTTGCTTTAAAAGTCAGAAAGGGTCAATTATAAATGTTAAAATTATGATATAAAAATTGTTGCTAAGTATCGGTAAAATTTGTAAATTTGTTCCAATATTAATTTAAAAACATTTAAAATTATGGGATTATTTTCATTTATTAAAGATGCCGGTGCTAAATTGTTCGGGCATGAAGAAAAAAAAGATTTGGAAACCAAGTCTATTGAAGAACTTAACTACGAAAAAGCGCAAAAATTAATGCAAGAAATCAAATCTTTAGGACTTCCTGTTGACGATTTAAACATTGTTATTGTTGAAGACAAAGCAATTGTTTTTGGCACACCTGCTGATCAAGCTACTAAAGAAAAAATCATCTTAACCGTTGGAAATACAGAAGGTATTGCACAAGTAGATGACAAAATGGAAGTAGCCAATCCGGAACCGGAAGCTACTTTTTATACAGTTAAAAAAGGAGATTATCTCAGCAAAATAGCCAAAGAAGTCTATGGTGATGCTTCTAAATACAATGTTATTTTTGAAGCCAACAAACCGATGCTTAAAGATCCCGATTTAATTTATCCCGGTCAAGTTTTAAGAATACCCGCTTTGGACTAATTCTTTCACAAAATTATTTATTTAAGCCGGCTTTGCCGGCTTTTTTTGTTTTTAAAATAACCAAATCCATTTTCATAAGAACTTCTTAAATATTTGGACATTTACCCAAATCTTTTGGTTCTATATCGATTAAGGTGGATATATATAATATCTCAAATAATAATGCCACCCCTTTGGGATTTTAATGATTCTGTTTTTATGGTTTATTACAATAATATCAGCCCTTCGGGCTTCATATATAAAGAACCCCATAGGAGTGATATATTTATAGATAAAACAATAAAAAAAACACTATGGAACCCCGTAGGGGTGATATATTTATAGTATATTTATGGCATTAAAAACATAAACCCCGTAGGGGTGAAATTATTTGAAAAGATAATCGATGCGATTTAATTCTTGAACTTAATTTATTATTACCCACAC
>WGDF01000173.1 GCA_015493405.1 Flavobacteriaceae bacterium | reverse complement strand
TATTTTTTTCAAATGGCTATGCCCAGCAGCAAGCCCTAAAAAAATATCCGGCTTTTACATTTGAACAAAAGCATTACGATTTAGGCACCTTGCATGAAGGCGATGTAGTTGAGCGCACTTATACTTTTACCAATACAGGTGAAGCGCCTTTATTGATTTCGGGAATCAGGGCTTCTTGTGGTTGCACGGTACCATCGGGTTGGAAAAAGACGCCGATTATGCCCGGAGAAAAGTCATCTTTTAAAGTCAGATTTAATAGCAGAAATAAAATTCATAAACAACACAAAACCATTACCATCAAGTGCAATACGAAATCAGGTGTTGAAAGGGTTGATTTTGTTGCCAATGTTATTCCGGATCCTAAAATGGAGAAAATGAGAGCCGAACGCAGAAAAAGATGGATGGAAAGACGGGCGCAAGCCAGAAAACAACAGGCTATAAAAAATCAAAAGAAACCTCAAAGACAAGAGGGCTCTTTTAATAAGCAGACCGTTAAAGTTCAAGGAAAATCAGCAAAACTTGAAAAAAAACAAGCCAAAATTACAGCTAAGGATTTAAAAAATAAAGCCAAGATTAATAAAAGAGAAAAAGCTATTATTAAAATTGAGAAAAAAATAGAGAAAGAAGAAAGTAAGCTCCGAAAATTGCGCCAAAAATTGGTAAAGCAAAAAAGAAAATTAGAGCAACTTAAATAATGAGTAATCTTAACCAAAACGACCGCAATTGCGGTCGTTTTGGTTAAGATTTATTTTTTTAAGGCATTCCACCCTTGCGCTTTTAAAGCTATTTTTTCATTGTCTTGTGTGATCAAATAAGCCCCTTTGTCTTGAGTGATATGACCAATGACGGCAAATTCCGGGCGGTATTGAATTTTTTCGTAATCTTTTTGACTAATCGTGAATAATAATTCGTAATCTTCTCCACCATTTAAGGCAGCTGTTAATTCACTGATATTAAATTCTTCTGCCGCCAAAACGGTTTGTGGCGCAATAGGAATTTTTTCGGCATAAATTTGTGCCCCTACATCGGACTGTTTGGTGATATGCAAAATCTCTGAAGACAGGCCATCCGAAATATCTATCATAGCGGTAGGATGAACATCCAATTCTCTTAATAAGGGCGGTATATCTTTGCGTGCTTCGGGCTTCAATTGTCGTTCGACGACATAAGTATAAGGTGACAAGTCCGGTTGGTGTTGCGGATTGACTTTAAAGACTTCGTTTTCTCGTTGCAGAATTAACAGGCCGAGATAAGCTGCGCCTAAATCGCCGGTTACAACAATCAAATCATTGGGTTGCGCTCCGGAGCGGTAAACTTCTTGTCCTTTTAAAACAGAACCGAGTGCCGTGGGATTTAAAATCAAGCCCGATCGTGAGGATGTTGTATCACCACCGACCAAATCGACATCATAAATATGGCAAGCCAGTTGGATGCCCGCATATATTTCTTCCAGCGCTTCCACAGGAAAACGATTGGAAACAGCCAAGCTCACCAATAGCTGTGTAGCCATACCATTCATAGCGTAGATGTCCGAAAAATTGACGATAGCAGCTTTGTAACCTAAATGTTTTAAAGGAAAATAAGCCAGATCAAAATGAATGCCTTCTACTAAAAGATCAGTAGAAGCCAAGGTATGTTTCTGATTGTAATCCAACACGGCGGCATCGTCACCAATCCCTTTGATGGTAGAAGGTTTTTTAATTTCAAAATTTTTGGTCAAGGTTTCGATTAATCCGAATTCTCCCAATTGTTTTAAATCTGTTTTAGAGGGCTTTTTGTCTTGAAACATAATAATTTATTTTATGATTGGGTTATTTTAAAAATAACAATTCTTTTTCATATTGAATAATTCCTTTTCCTTGATGTAAAATATCGGCACCGATGATGCCGTCTATTTCAAGGTCAAAGATGGATAAAGCTTCATTGATATGTCTCAAATCCATAACGACCACCGGAATTTTTTTACTTTGCCAATGGCCGATTTTTAATTTATTTTTTTTGGATAGTTGAATGTCTATTTCATTCGTGCCGGCACCGGTGGCTTTATGTTCGGTATCTTTGGTTTTGAGTTTAAATTTTTGAGCCTTAGCTTCATCAATACAAGTATT
>WGDF01000172.1 GCA_015493405.1 Flavobacteriaceae bacterium | reverse complement strand
ATTACATATTGAGCGAGCTTTAGCCTTGGAATTGGAGCGAATTGCCATACACACAGGCGATATAGGTGCTTTATGTGTGGACGCCGCCTATCATTTAGGGGCAAATGTATTTGGAATATTACGGACAGCAATCATTAATTTTACGCAACTTTGGTGTGGTAATCGTTTTGGAAAATCTTTGATAAGAGTAGGCGGAACGCATTTTCCTTTTACCGAGGATTTAAAACAAGAATTGCTTCAAATTCTACTGAAATTTGAAAAACAATTTGAAGAAATGGCAGACTTAACCTACCGTTTGCCAAGTATTCAAAACCGTTTCGATTTTGTGGGAACGGTAACAAAAAAACAAGCCCAATTAATAGGCACTGTTGGTTTATCGGCTCGTATGTCGGATATTCCAAGAGATATCAGGGTAAGCCATTCCAATACGGCTTATTCCCAATTTCCCTACGAAACTATTACCGTTGAAAAAGGTGATGTATTTGCTCGTTTTTTGTTAAAGAAAAAAGAAATTCGTCGTTCGATAGCTTGGATCAGAAATTTGTTGGCAAATTATAATTTTGATAAGGTAAATTCTGAAAAACCGGATTATAATTTAAAACTACGAGCCAATTCATTTTCTATCTCATTAGTAGAAGCTTGGCGTGGCGAAGTTTGTCATTGTGCCATAACCGATGAAACAGGTGAATTACTACATTATAAAGTAAAAGATCCCTCGATGCACAATTGGAAAGCTTTGGAGTTATCGCTAAGAAATGTTGAGATTTCCGATTTTCCAATCAATAATAAAAGTTATAATTTAAGTTATTGCGGACACGATTTGTAAACCTATTAACTATGATTAAAGAAGTAAATGTAATACGACATAATGGCAAACAATACATTCCCGATTTAAAGAATGTAAAATTAAAAGCACCGTTTCGAGGTCGTCCGGAAATTAGCTCTACAAAAGTAGATGAACAGGCTCTTGCCGGTATTTGTCCTTTAGGAGCTATTTCGGTAAATCCTGTCAGTTTAGATATGGGCAAGTGTGCCTTTTGTGGCGAATGTGCCTTTGCTTTCCCTGAGAAAATAAAATTTACTCAAGATTATAAAATTGCCACAAATATTCGTGAAAATTTAATTATACAAGAAGGCTATACTAGAAAAATAACTATTGATAAATCGAAAGTTAGAGATGAAATTAAAAGCACCTTTAATAAATCTTTAAAACTCCGACAAGTCTCCGCCGGAGGCGATAATTCTTGCGAAATAGAATTAGGTGCAGCAGGCAATGCCAACTTCGATATGGGACGTTATGGTTTAGAATTTACAGCATCTCCTCGCCACGCTGATGGGATTGTAGTAACCGGTCCAATATCAGAAAATATGGCTGATGCATTACGCATTGCCTACGATGCCATACCGGAGCCCAAAATATTTGTACTTTGTGGTGTCGATGCCATTAGCGGAGGTATTTTTGCCGATAGCAAAGCTATTAACAGAACTGTGCTTAAAGATATAAAAGTGGATTTGTATATTCCGGGCAATCCTTCGCATCCGCTAACTATTGTAAATGGATTGATGGATTTGACTAGAGAAAATTGGTGATGATATTTAAATAAATTTGAGGTAATCAAAAAATATAATGCATATGGCAGATAGTTCTATTCTCAAAGATGAGAATGAGAACACTAAACCACTATGGACTAAAAGTCCATAGGTTTGGGAAGGACTGAAAGTCCTATTCAATTATAAAATTGTCTTGTCCTCCTTGATTAGGATTTCTGTGATGTTCTAAATATTCATTCAGCATCACGTCTGTTATATTTCCTGTACTCCAACATCCAAAACCTATTGCCCAAAAATGTTGACCCCAATAGCGTTTTCGCAGTTCAGGAAATTCTTGCTGCAATTTGCGTGAACTGCGACCTTTTAGCTTTTTAACTAAATCACTTACTGATTTTGATGGCAAGTAATTTATATGCATGTGAACATGGTCATTCGACACAACGCCTTTTAAAATTATAGCATCTTCTGCTTCACATACCTGACGCAAAATATCTCTACAGCGCCTTTGAATATCACCTTTTAGAACTGGATACCTATATTTGGTTGCCCAAACTATATGAACTGTTAACCTTGAAACCGTATGACCATTTGTCCTTTGAAAATTCATAGAACAAAGATAACATTTTTAGAAGCTGAAAGCAAAATGCACTAAAGTGCATAGTTTTAACTATATCTGGGACCAATAAAATAGCACAAACCCGAAAAAATATTAGATTTCAAGGATTTGTATAGACAGTTATAAATTCGTTATATCAGCAAATAAGAAAACATATCTATATGCACAGAAAGGACGTATACTTCAAAACCTATATTGAAACCCTGTAATGATATATCCACCCAATACGGCAACAGTTTTTTCTTCCAGATAATTATCATAAAAAGCATTTTCAACGATATAATTCCGGTTCATATTCAAAATATCTTTTCCTTTGATAAAAAAGATCCATTTTTTGGTTTCATAATTTAAAACCGGATCTATTTGCAAATATTCCCGATTAAATAGACTTGATTGATATGAGACCAAAGAATTTTTGATCTTTAAACTCAATTTTTTAAAATCAAAAATCAGGTTAAGATAGGGTTTGTTTAAGATTAACATGTTTTTGAAACGACTGCTTTTATCTTTAATTATTCTTTGTGTTCTTTTGTAACCCATTTCAAAATCAAAAAAAGAATGTTTAAGTCTCGATGATATTTTTAGGTTGTTTGATAATGAATTTGTGTTAACCTGCTGTATTTGTCCTTCAATAAAATTGTTTTGTTCAGAATATGAGAATCCACTTTTTAATTTCAATTTAAAAGGAATTTTACTAAACTTCTTAGTAAAATTGAAATAAGTATTGTAACTTTTGTCATTATTACCCAAATAAAATCTGTTGAGGCTATAATCAGAATAAAAAAGTATATTAGTTGTTATTATATGATGCCTTAATGAGAATGAGGCATTCAGAGTAAAATCGGTTCCGGAAAACAAATCGGTTATATGATAAGTCAAGTCAAAATCATCTGATTTAATCAGACTATTAGGCTGTATATTTTGATTGTTGGCAAGGGTATTGAAACTCGTGATATAGCTGTTTGCAACCAAGTTACCGGCTTGCGGCCATTTAATGGTTCTGTTGTAAGAAAGGTTTAAAAAATGAGCCGTTTTGAAATTGAGTTTTAGATAGACAGCAGGCAAAAAATTATCCATGTTTTTTGTATTGATTTGCAACAAACTATACCTTAATCCAATATTATAATTTACCAAAGTTTTTTCTTTGTTGTAAAAATACAAGCCTACCATATGTTCCAAAATATTTAGTTTCAGTTTGTTATAAAGCGCATTATGATATACTTCGGATTGAAAATTTTCTTTACTGCCGGACCATTTGTAAGTTGCTTTAACCGATAAATTTTTGACTATATGCCGCGACAAAGCCAAATGCATTCCCAAATCGGTTTTGTTCTGTTTAACATTTTGAAGGGCAGTGTAATTATTTCCTTGGAAGTTTAATCCCAGAAAGTCGCTGTTTGATGAAATATCCAGCGCTTTGTTGTAATTTTTTATACCGTGATACAAGTTGGCTTTTAAACGATAAGGGCCTATTTGTTGTTTATAATTCAGCTCTTGATTCAAGGCGTAGTTTTTATCCTGTCGATGCGTATCATAATTTTGTAATGACAACTGATCTAAAGCCCTTAATTGATGGTTTTGAGGTGAAAAATTGATGGCGTAGTCAAACACGGTTTTGGCGGAAGGTTTGTAAACGGCATTTATATATGAATTATTGATTAACAAAGTATTATCACTTGTATTTGCCATATCAAACACAATATTTTGCAAATTGGTAAGATAGGTTTGTTTGCCCGCTTGGGCTTTAGTTATGTTGTTTCTGTTTAAAATGACATAAGTGTTTAATTTAAACTGGTTGGAAGGATTAAACGAAAAATTGACTGCCGCCGATTGTTCAACTTTACTTTTAACGTGGGTATCCGGCACCAAATAATAGAGAAAATCGTCATCGGACAATTCCGTGGAACCGGCATAATCCGAAACAAATTTTTCAATCCCCATAAAACCGATATAATCTTCTATTGTAAAAGTTTGTTTTCCTAAATTATTGGCACTACCGATAAAATATAAATTGGTTTTTTGTCCGAAAGAAAATAAATTGGTCTTAGTTTCATATTTTTTGACCGAACCACCGGCAACGGACATATTACCATGAAAACGGCCTTTATAATTTTCGCCTATTTCAATATTCATTGCCGTCTTCCCTGAGCGTTCCGGACTATCCAAGTCCGACATATCTTTATAATTATTGAGCAAAGATATGCCTTTGACCATATCAGAATTGATGTTTTCAGTTGCCAATTGATGTTGATCCCCGAAAAAAGCTTTACCGTCAATCAAAAGTTTATCAATCTTTTTACCGTTAGCTTTTATTTTTCCGTCATTATCAATTTCAACACCGGGTAGTTTTTTTATGATATCTTTTAAGGTTTTCTCATTACCCGATTTTATCTGTTTCAAATTGTATTGAATGGTATCATTTTGGATATTAGCCTCCAAGGCTTTGGCTTTAATGACAACTTCATCCAAGGTTTTCTTATCCTCTTGAAGTTTAAAATTGATAATTTCAGTTTTTGTAATTCGTTTTTTTAACGAAACCGGTTTAAAACCCAAATAGCTGACTTTGAAGAGATAAACCCCATTGGGAACACTTAAATTGTATTGTCCTTTATCATCTGAAATAGCATAAGTTATCATATTTTTTCCGCCTTCATCATAAACGGTTACATTGGCAAATGCCAACTTTTCGTTTTTATCGCTAAGGATAGAACCGCTAATCCGGTTTTGCGAAAAACCAATGAATGAAGAAACTAAAAAAACTAACGTAATAAGATTAGTTACCGATAATTTCAACTTCCACATCTTTCTTTTTTTTGTCTCTGTCTGATGAGCTTTCAGTTTTTTCTTTTTTGATTTTTTCAAACTCTTTGAGCGTTACTTTCTTGCCTTTTGTTGGTTTTTGAAGAGCAACTTTATCTTTTACAATACCTATTTTAGTGGCTTCAATATGTAAAGGATCAGCATCTACTTTTAAAATAAGTCCGGGTAAGCCGTTATATTCCCTCGGCCCATCATTTACCGGTATGTCGTTTGTAAACCAAACTACAAATTTATCATTTCCTTTAAGCACCGCTTTATGACACAGATAATCACCTATTTTCAAAGTGTCTTTGGTGATGACCCAATCATATTTAGACAATTTGCCATTGATAAGAAATGTGCGGGACATAAATTCGGTTTGCTTGACCAATTCATTTTCTTTGTGGTTTTTGTAGATGATGTCATTACCGCTCATATCGCCTTCAATAGTAACACCATCATCGACATTTTCCTCTTTTTGAGGTTGTTTTTTGTAAATGGAAACACCATCTACACTGACCAATTCAAAATATTTTGGTTTGGCGGCTTTTTTAATAACCATTTTCTTGATTATCCAATTCATATGCGCCGACTTTAGTTTTTTAGATAAATCTAATTTTTCCGCATAGGTTACTTTTAGCGTTTGTGCGTTTAAAGACATTAAAATAAACGTCGTCAAAAGAGTGATAAGCTGTTTCATTTTTGTTTTATTTTTATAAAGGTTAATTAACATCAAGACGATATGCAATAAAATTTGTTACTCAATCTATCATTGATAAATAAATTTTTGTTTTAGATTTAAAAATATGAAAAACCAAGCCACAATAATTTTGTAGCTTGGTTCTTAATTAATACTGTTAAAAAGTAATAGTTACAGTTACAGTTACGTGACCATTATGGTCAACGGAAACTTTAATTGTAACATGTATTTTATCTTGTACTTCTATAATATCATTGGTATCAACACCATATATTCCATCATAATCGTTTAACTGAGTTAAAACGATTTCAGATTTTTCAGAAACTGATTTGTGGTCATTTGATACCACTGAATTGGTATTGGCAAAACCAAAAGAAGTAGCTAAAAACAAAGCTATTAATAAAACTAATTTTTTCATAATTCAAAAATTTTTAAATTAAACATATTTTTTTCAGTTTGACAAGCATTTCCCTTCCCTCGTCTTCAGAAGTTCAAGGTCATAAACTATGTTTAACTAAAATCCGTATTTTTGCTGTGTTAAACATAGTTTAACTTTCTCAGGGAACGTCACCAGAAGTTTCCAGCTCCAACGGTGATGTTCCTTTTTGTTTTTTATGCAATACTTATCTCATAGGCACTCGTTATT
>WGDF01000171.1 GCA_015493405.1 Flavobacteriaceae bacterium | reverse complement strand
AGCTTCAGGATGATAGTTTTTCGGTTCTAAATTATGAAGATGGGTAAAAATGCTGCTGCGAGGTGTTGATAAATCAACAACTTGACTACGAATTGTCAGAGGTAAAAGAACCCCTAAAATAAAAAAAATATTTAATAGCCGAATCTTCATATTTTTCACTATTGAAATGCTTAAATAAAAATAATTAATAGCCACCCTTAGCTTCGCCACCTTCAGCAATAGCTTTGGCTGAGGATGTGCCAATACGTTGCACGCCCATTTCTACCATTTTAACAGCTTCATCATAATTGCGTACGCCACCTGCAGCTTTAACCGGAAGCGGAGCGGCATGATCCAACATTATTTTGATACTTTCGGGTGTAGCGCCATTGGGTTTACCGTCTTTGGTTTTATAAAAACCGGTCGACGATTTGACAAATACGCGTTTGGCTTTATCCAAGCCAATCGTTTGGACCACAACATCGCGAATAAGTCGGGTGAGTTCCGCAATTTGTTCAGGGCTTAAGGCTGCAACTTCAATAATCCATTTGACGACTTTACCATTTTTGATTCCCAATAAAGTGCCTTCAAAAACTTCTTTTTTTACATAGTCTTTCTCTCCCTTTTTGAAAGCTTCGTAATTAACGACATAATCTAATTCGTCAGCACCGTCATTAATCGCTTGTTGTGCTTCGGCTAATTTTAGTTTATAATTGAGGGTGCCTTCCGGAAAACCGATAACGGTTCCTACTTTGACTTGAGCGCCGACTTTATCAATCATTTGGCGCGCCATTTTGACAAAATTAGGGCGAATCATCACCAAATAAAAGCCATTGTCTATAGCCTCTTTGATAATTTCTTTTACTTTTTCAGTTGTTTCGGCTTCTGTTAAGCCTGATTGTTCAGGCGTTTTTAAATAAGTGCTGTCGAGGTATTTTTTGATATTCATTTTATTTTATTTTTTGTTAAAGATATCTATTTTTTGGTTACCGTTGTATTTGTAATATTTTTTATTTGATAAAATGATAGCCGAGCAATTGAGATTACCCGGCTATTTATAAAAATGTTTTAAAGAACTAATCTTCTACTTTAAAGATAATCGGTAAAGTATAAGTTACCTTAACAGGTCTGTTTCGTTGTTGTCCGGGTTTCATTTGGGGCAACTTAGCGATAACACGTTTGGCTTCTTTTTCTAAATCCTTATACTTTGAACGTGCTTTGATATTGGTGACGCGGCCGTTTTTACCAATGGTAAATTGGGTTAAAATTTTAACGCGTTCACCTGACAATCCCAAATCTGAAGCAATATCCGTATTAAAATAACGCCCGATAAATTTTTGTATTTTTTTACTCATACAGTCTTTTAAAGCTTTACCTTTTTTGCCTTCACAACCCGGGTATATGGGAGGATTTTGTATGAATTGAAAAGGAACTTCTACATCGGTTTCTTCTACTTCATCTGTATTGAGATCTTCTACATCTTGAATTTCTTCTTTATCATCCGTTTCTGTTGAGGCAACCACATCTTCCTTGACGTCCTTTTCATCTTCTACCACTTCTATTTCTTCAGGAGGTGCAACTTGTTTGGGTGGCGGTGGTAATTTGATATCTTCGACATTCACTTCTAAGGTTTGATCCTCATCGTCTCCTTTTAAGTTAAGTTTGTCTAAATTAATGGCTTTTTCAAACGTTTTAAGTTCAATAAGACGCCAAGAGGTAAATAAAACGACGACTAAACCAACAAGCAGAAATGTAGTGCTGTAATTATTTAAATTAGCTCTGGGTGATTTTTTTGGTTTCATATAAAATATTTTTAATTTTTTATGTTGATAATCAATGAATTAAATGACATTTATTTCGTTTAGTGTGATACAAAATATAGAAACGCATTAATATGAAAATTATTTTTGCTAATATATAAAATATTTTTTTACGGTTGCAAGATATTTCAATTTAAGCTGATTAAGGGATATTTAGGTATTTATGGGTTTGTAAAGAAATTTTCCATTTCGGATTGTTTTCGACATAAGTGATGATTAAAGGCGTCATTTTATCGCGTTGTGACCATTCGGGTTGTAAAAATAATTTGCAGTTTTGATGCTCAATTAAAGAAGCTTGTTGTTCGGCAAATTTAAAATCCGTTTGGTTAAATACAATTATTTTCAACTCGTTTGCAGATTGATAAAAGGTATTTTTCGGCGGGTCATTTTTTTTGGGAGAAAGACAAATCCAATCAAGATGACCGGTTAGGTGGCCGGTGCCGGAAGTTTCTATATGGATATTTTTGCCTAATTTTTTTAATTGTCCGGTGAGATAATCCAGATTGTAAAGACTGGGTTCTCCACCTGTTATTACAATTGTTTTAATATGATTGGGAATATGTTTAATTAATTGATCTACTTCGGTTAGCGGATGCAAATCGGGATTCCAGCTCTCTTTGACATCACACCAATGGCAACCCACATCACAACCGCCGATACGAATAAAATATGAGGCGAGTCCCGTATGAAAACCTTCTCCCTGAATAGAGAGGAAATGTTCCATAATAGGTAATTGTTTGCCTGTATTATCTAAATTATTTTCAATCATTTTCAACTTTAATTAGGCTGCAAAAATACATAATTTTTCAGCGCATTGAATTGTATGGGGTTTAAATAATTAAATGCCAAATTTATTTCTTTGACTGAATTTT
>WGDF01000170.1 GCA_015493405.1 Flavobacteriaceae bacterium | reverse complement strand
TTTGTGAGCACTATAAAATAATACAATTATGTTTTATGCAGATAAGTATCATAAAGCCAGGTTAGGGTAAAGGTAGGAATGAAATCCAAGCCCGGAAGCACTTCTTCCACAAAGCTCACAATACCACTTATTTGCCCGATTTTTCCGGCATACATTCGTGTGAGAAGCCAGTATGAAATAGGAGCCCAAATGATGTCGGAAAATTCGCCAACACCGGGAATAACAAAGGATAGCATCCCAATGGCATCAAAAAGCAAACTGATAATCAGCCTGGCATAATTTGGTTTTTTAGTCATTTTTGAGTTTATCTTTAAAATGTTTTCTGAATTTTTCCAATTTTGGCAGCACCACATATTGACAATAAGGATTACTTGGATGATGCGCCAAATAATTTTTATGATAGTCTTCAGCTTCATAAAATTGTGTTGCCGGCACGACTTCCGTTACAATATATTGATCGTAAACATCTGAATTGTTTAAGAATTTAATATAGGCTTCGGCACGCTCTTTTTGTTCCTCAGTGGTGTAAAAAATCGCCGAACGGTATTGTGTCCCGACATCATTACCTTGTCTGTTTAAAGTTGTAGGATCATGAGTGGCAAAAAACACTTGCAGCAATTCTTCATAAGTAATTTGTGATGGGTCATAAATAATTTTAACCGCCTCCGCATGGCCTGTTGCACCGGTAGAAACTTGTTCGTATGTGGGATTGGGTCGCTTGCCGCCAATGTAACCGGGGGTTACGCTTTCTACCCCTTTCATTTCTTTGTAAATGGCTTCGGTACACCAGAAGCAACCGCCGGCAAAAATAGCCGTTTCAGTCGAAGTATGTGTCATAAGGTTGGTATTTAGAATAAGTGTTAAGAAGAAAATTAATTTCATATTGTAAATTTAACAAGAATCATGCCAAATTTAAATTTTAAATTTTTGAATTAGAAAGAAAATGCATTATAAAATATTTATTTAGCAAATTTGTCTTAAAAAAATGAAGGTTCTTTAAAAATCTCTTTTTTAGATGTTTTTGATTCTATTTCGGACTTTTAACAGTTAAATATTGGTTTATTTTTCCTATTTTTGAAGCGTTTCGTAAATTATTTAACGTAAAATTTTTAAAATATGACGCATAAAAAACCAACTATCATATGGACTAAAGTTGATGAAGCTCCGGCTTTAGCGACTTATTCCTTATTGCCCATTATTAAAGCCTTTGCTAAAGCTGCCGATGTTGCTATTAACACCAAAGATATTTCTTTAGCCGGACGTACTTTAGCCAATTTTCCCGATTATTTAAAAGAAGCACAACGAAAAAGTGATGATTTGGCTTTTTTGGGCCAATTGACGCAAAGTCCCGATGCTAATATTATCAAATTACCTAATATCAGTGCTTCTATTCCGCAGTTGCAAGCGGCTATCAAAGAATTACAAGAAAAAGGTTATGACTTACCTGATTTTCCTGAAGAGCCTCAAACAGAAACTGAAAAAGCCTTACGCAAGCGTTTTGCCAAATTGCTGGGGAGTGCCGTAAATCCGGTTTTACGTCAAGGGAACTCTGACCGTCGGGCGGCTGATAGTGTTAAAAAGTTTGCTCAGAAATACCCGCATAAAATGATGAAACCTTGGCCCAAGGATTCTAAAACTCATGTGGCACATATGCAAGCAGATGATTTTTACGGTAATGAAGAATCAGTTGTCGTTCCGGCCGAAACAGATTTTAAGATTGTTTTAAAAACCCCTCAAGGGGAAGTCATTTTAAAAGATGATTTGCATGCCCTTAAAGATGAAGTTTTAGATATGACTTTTATGAACACAAAGGCTTTGCAAGATTTTTACAAGGTGCAAATTAAAGATGCTAAAGATCAAGATGTCTTATTTTCTTTACATCTTAAAGCCACCATGATGAAGGTTTCGGATCCCATTATGTTTGGTTATGCCGTAAAAACTTATTTTAAAGATGTCTTGGAAAAATATGCAGATATTTTGGACGAAATAGGTTTTAATCCCAATAACGGTTTGGCCGATTTGCTGCGTCGTATCCAACAATTACCCGATAATCAACGCCATGCGATTGAAGCTGATATCCAAAAAGAATATGACAAAAATGCCGATTTGGCCATGGTTGATTCGGCTAAAGGCATTACCAATTTGCATGCGCCGAATAAGGTTATTATTGATGCTTCAATGCCGGTAGTTATAAGAGACGGTGGTCGTATGTGGAATGCTAAAGGTGTCTTACAAGATACTAAAGCTGTTATTCCGGATCGCACTTATGCCAGATTTTATCAAGTTGTGATTGAAGATGCTCAAAAAAACGGCGCTTTTGATCCGGCTACTATGGGAACTGTTCAAAATGTGGGTTTGATGGCTCAAAAAGCCGAAGAATACGGATCACATCCGACTACTTTTGAGATTCCAGAAGACGGCGCTGTTGAGGTGATTGATGCAGCCGGTCAAGTTTTAACGCAACAAAGGGTTCAAAAGGGAGATATTTGGCGGATGTCACGTGCCAAAGATATTCCTATTCAAGATTGGGTTAAATTAGCTGTTAATCGGGCTAAAGCAACCGGTTACCCTACTGTTTTTTGGCTGGATAAAAACAGGGCTCATGATGCTCAAATGATTAAAAAAGTTGAAAAATACTTGAAAGATTATGACACCACCGGATTGGAAATTCATATTATGTCGCCTGAAGATGCGATGCGATTTACTTTAGATCGGGTCAGAAAAGGATTGCATACTATTTCGGTTACCGGAAATGTAATGCGGGATTATTTGACGGATTTATTCCCGATTTTAGAGCTCGGAACCAGTGCCCGTATGTTATCTATTGTGCCTATATTGGCAGGCGGTGGTTTGTTTGAAACCGGAGCGGGCGGTTCAGCCCCCAAGCATGTGCAACAGTTTCTAGAAGAAGGACATTTGCGTTGGGATTCACTTGGAGAATTTTTAGCATTGATGTCTTCTTTGGATTTCTTAGGTCATAAATATGACAATAAGAAGGCAATTGTATTGTCCAAAGCACTAGATCAAGCCATAGGGGATTATTTGGAAAATAAACGTTCTCCGGGTCGTAAAGTCGGTCAATTGGATAATCGCGGTTCTCATTTTTATTTGGCTCAATATTGGGCTAAAGCTTTGTCGGAGCAGAATGAAGATCAAGAGCTGAAAGCGCAGTTTGCACCTATAGCAAAAGCTTTACAAGAAAACGAAGCTGACATACTGAAAGAAATAGCCGCTGCAGAAGGCAAGCCAACTGATATTGGCGGTTATTATTTGCCGGATGATCAAAAAGCCGAAAAAGCTATGCGCCCCAGTGCTACATTTAATGGCATTATAGCCCGATTGTAAGATTTGATAATCAGATATATTTATACCAAAGCCGGCAGATTTGCCGGCTTTGGATTTAAAAACGCAGTGCTAAGCCGAATCCTTTGTCATTAAAAACCAAATGATATTGTGGTTTAAAATAATTTAAAGTCGTTTTTTTGTCTAATCCGGCATTGTAAATATCAAGTGCTTTTTTAATTTTTTTATTTGAACTTATTTCAATCGGGATACTAATTACGACCAAACCGGCACCGATTCCTAATAAGGTCCAATTGGGTTTATCGCCACTCAAAGCTGTTCCTAGAGGCCAACCGATTAAAAAACCGCCGGTACTACCGATTATTTGTGACAGAATATAATTACTTCTAGCCGATTTTGCCAGTTGATAAGCTTCCGTATTGTGGTTTAAAGCCCTA
>WGDF01000169.1 GCA_015493405.1 Flavobacteriaceae bacterium | reverse complement strand
TCATTTTTACCGTGATACAAATGATCCGAAAAGATAAGAGTGGCTTCATCGCCTCCCATGTCCATAATGCAAAAGACATTAGGCTGAAAAGGAATGATTTCGCCTTTACCGGTTACTGCTTTGATGAGGGCGGAAGCTGCGATATCAGCTTGATGTACGGCAATATGTCCCAATTTAGGTTGTGACAAAGCATTGATATCCCCGGCAGCAAAAACATTAGGATAGTCGAGATGGCGCATGGCTTGATCGGTTGGAATAAAACCTTGATCATCTCCTAAACCGCTCTCTTTAAAAAGCGGAAGGGTTTTATATGGCGGGATGATGATGCTCAAATCGCTCGGCAGTGCTGTGCCATCTTCAAATTTGATTTCAGAGGCTGTAATTTCAGTTACAACTTTATTTTTTAGGAGGTCAATTTCTCTATCTTGCATGACGGCGCCCACTTTACCACGCGCATGATCGCCGACATCTTCAAAAAATACCGCGCCGGGCGTGAAGACTTTAATGATGGATTTTTCTCGAAGTTTATGGTGTCTCAAATAATAATCTATCATAAACATAGCTTCGCCAACCGGGCCTTCACAAGGGGCAACCAAATTTGGTGCTTTAACCCGATGTCCGAAAGTCGATTTGGCTGTACCGATGACGACATTGCCGCCTTCGAAACTTTTGAGTTTTTGCCATAATTTCGGGGCATGAACTTCATCACACATCGAATAACCGAATTCATTGAAACCTTTAATAGCATCAAAAGCTTTATAAGCACCGGTCGTAATAACCAAATAATCATAGTTGATTTTAGCACCGCTTTTTAAATGGATATGATTTAATTTCGGATTGATCAAAATCACTTCATCATGGATATAATGTCCGTGATGGTGTGCTATGGCCGTTTTTAAATCGACTAACGTTCGGTTCACCTGAATGCCCGCAAAAGCCACTTCGGGTAAAGCGGGACGTTCTACAGATTTATCCCGTTTGTCAATTACGGTGATATCAAACACATCGCGATGTTGGCTTAATTTGTAAAAACTTCGTAAACCGGCAAAGCCCCCGCCGATAATGATAATTTTTTTCTTTTCCATTGATTTTTATTTATAATATTTATAAGAACAATATAAACACGAATAAAGTGAAAACAAACTTTTTTAATCGTTTATTTTTATCATTTTATAATAATGAATAAAAAAAAATTATACGTCAATCCCAAAAACTTGTTTGATTAATTGACCGATACCATAGGAAATGGCTGCTACACCTAAAGAAATAAAGGTCATTTGAAGAAAACGTTTTTTAAATGAAACGGCTTTGGCTACAGAGATATAATAGGTGTAACCGGCAATTATGAGAACGGTTAAAACCAGCATGGATCCTAAGGCTATATAGGGATTGCTTTGGACTAAATAGGGTAAGACCAAAATGGCTACGGTTAAAATATATGAAACGCCGGTATAAACAGCAGCAGTTTTGGGATTGATATTTTCATTAACTTCCTCTTCTTGCGAGGATAAATAGCCCGATGCTGCCATAGATAGAGAGGCTGCAATTCCCATAACTAAACCTGTCGTGCCTACTATAGTATTGTTATTAAACGCAAAAGTAAGGCCTGCCAAGGTTCCCGTGAGCTCTACTAAAGCATCATTGAGACCTAAAACAACAGCTCCGGCATAATTTAAACGCTGGTCTTTCAGTAAAGTTATCAATTTTTGTTCGTGTTCTATTTCTTCTTGCTCAATTTTATCGACGTCAGGATATTGATTTTTTAAGCTGTCGTAAAATTTACCGGCATCTTTTTCACCCATTTCCATCAAACGTAAGGTAAAGGATAAACCAAAAAGACGGGCCAATAAAACATACTTTTTGATCCGCCAATGGTCTGGTTCGGCTGGTTTGCCTGTTATTTTTTCCCAATAATGATAATGTGCTAATTCTTGTTGCGCAATTTCAGATAAGACTTTTTTATTTTCGGGGTCTTTACTCAGTGCCGCCAATTCTTTATAAATATGGTATTCGGTTATTTCGTTAATTTCTTGTTGATATATTTGTGCCATATTTTTTATATTTTGTGAAAAGAATCGGATTAAAGCAGTTTACTTTTCAATCAGGCTATCATATTATCCCGATTGTTTACGACTTGATCAATTTGTTTTTGGTAAGTCGGTTGGGATGAAGTGCCGAATATTTTCTTATTGAATATAATCAGAATAGCAACTCCAATTGTGATAGCGCTATCGGCAATGTTAAAAACCGGTTCAAAAAAAGTAAAATGTTTGCCGCCAATGAGAGGAAGCCCTTCCGGTAAGTTAATATTGAACAATGGAAAATACAACATATCGACTACCCTGCCTTGAAACCAAGGGGCATAGCCACCATTTTTGGGGAAAAATTGAGCAACTTGATGAAAACTATCTGAGAAAATGCGGCCGTAAAAAACAGAATCCAAAATATTACCAATGGCACCGGCTAAAATCAAGCTGATGGCTATAATTAGTAAACTTGAGGCTTTCTTTTTAATGCTGATATATAACCAATAAAATATACCACCAATAGCAATCAACCGAAATCCGGTTAAAAATAACTTTCCGATTTTACCACCAAATTCAGTGCCAAATGCCATACCGTTATTTTCAACAAAATAAATTTTAAACCAGTCGAAAACCGTAACATATTCGCCCAATAAGAAATGTGTTTTGATATAAATTTTAAC
>WGDF01000168.1 GCA_015493405.1 Flavobacteriaceae bacterium | reverse complement strand
GAAATTCATCAACACTTGTTTTTCTTAAATATTTACCGACCCAAGTAATTCTTTGGTCATTTTTACTGACTTGTTTTACGTCGGCCAATTCATTAGGGCGCATAGACCTGAATTTATAGCAATAAAAGGGTTTATAATTGATGCCGTTTCTTAACTGTTTAAAAAAAATGGGTCCTTTAGATTCTAATTTAATCAATAAACTGATAATGGGTGCCAGCCACGATAAAACAAAGACGATAACCAAAAAAGAAAATATAATATCAAAAATGCGTTTGATAGCCTTATTTATAGGTTGGTCTAAAGGAGATTTATTCAAGGATAATATCGGGAAATATTCGAAATAGTCTATATTTAAGTCCTTACCTAATATTCTTTTGTTATCAGGAATAAATTTAACAGATATAAAATGACTGTCAGCATATGAAATAAGATCTAATATTTGATCATCTGAGCATTCTTTAAGTGAGCAAAAAATAACATCAACAGGATTGTTATCTAAATATTTTGTCAATTGATTATAGCTCCCTTCGATTTCAGGATGATTGCCTTTTCCAAAAAAACTATCAAATCGATAGCCATAATCCACCCGGTTATTTAAAATATCTCTGAATTTTAGGGTTTCATCATTGTATCCGACTATAGCATAAGTTCTAATGTTGCCACCTTTGGCTCTATAATATTTGAGAAAAATATAGAAAAAAAGTTTAAATAGAAAAATAAATAGGTTAAGAAATAAAAGATTTATTAACAATAGATGAATTGGAATCTGGATAGATAAAAAATGGAAAAAACTAATTAATGCCAAGTCAAATATAATGACTTGTTTTAGTGTTTTGGTAATAATATCGGCGGGTTTAGCATTACGATAAATTTCATAAAACATTGTAAAATAACTTATTACAAACCAAATAGTATCTAAAATAATGAAATAGAAAATCAACTTTTTGAAACCAAAACTATATATAAACAAGGCAATAAGCAGACTGTCTATCAGATAGATCAATGGTAGAATCAGAAAGGAATAGCGATGTGTTTTCTTTTCTATCATTATTTTTTTATATATTTATCAAAGTTTTTATAAGTGGTTTCATAGAGCTCATCTCGGCTCAAAGATTTAAAATATTCAAAGGTTTTTTTCATTCCGGTTTTTCGGTCTGTTTTAGGATTCCAATTGAGTATTTTTTGTGCTTTGGTGATATCAGGACAACGTTGTAAAGGATCATTGACCGGTAAATCTTTAAAAACTATCTTAGATTGTCCCTGTGTTAATTTGATGATTTCATGGGCAAAATCAAGAATGGATATTTCTACGGGATTACCAATGTTTACCGGCAAATGGTAATCTGAGAAAAGTAATTTGAAAATACCCTCAACTTGATCATCAACATAGCAAAAAGAACGGGTTTGTGAGCCATCACCAAAAACAGTTAGGTCTTCTCCTCTCAAAATTTGCCCCATAAAGGCCGGAATTACACGACCGTCATTTAACCGCATTCGAGGGCCATATGTATTGAAAATTCTAACGATTCTAGTTTCTAAGCCATGAAAATTATGATAGGCCATTGTCAAAGCTTCTTGGAAGCGTTTGGCTTCATCATAGACGCCACGAGGCCCGATAGGATTAACATTGCCATAATATTCTTCAGTTTGCGGATGTACTAAGGGATCACCATAAACCTCCGATGTAGAAGCAATCAGTACACGAGCTTGTTTGGCCTTGGCTAGCCCCAAGATGTTATGTGTCCCCAAAGAACCGACTTTTAAGGTTTGAATGGGAATACGTAAATAATCAATAGGACTGGCCGGAGAAGCAAAATGCAAAATATAATCAAGAGAGCCTTTGATACTTATATATTCACTCACATCTTGATTGATAAAGCTAAAATTAGGATGGGCTATAAAAGAAGATAAATTTTTTGGAGATCCTGTTATAAAATTATCCATACCGATGACCTCAAATCCTTCTTTTAAAAATTTGTTACATAAATTTGATCCTAAAAATCCGGCAGCTCCGCTGATTAAAACTCTTTCCATAGCTTACGTGGGATATCAATCTGTTGCCTTCCTATTGAAAAATAGCTAAATCCGTTTTCTCTCATTCTATCTGGTTTGTAAAGATTTCTTCCATCAAAGATAACGGCATGGTTCAATAACTTCTTGATTTTATCAAAATCGGGAGTTCTAAAAACATTCCACTCGGTACTGATAATCAAAGCATCAGCATTTTCGAGTGCCGCATACATGTTTTTGGCATAAGAGAGTTTTGAACCATATTTTTCTTGAACATTACTCATTGCTTCGGGGTCAAACACAGTAACTTTGGCACCTTGTTCCAAAAGTGCTTCTATCATATACAAAGCAGGTGCTTCTCTTATATCATCGGTTTCCGGCTTAAAAGCCAATCCCCAAATGGCAATATTTTTATCTTTTAGACGGCCTTCAAAAAAAGCTTGAACCTTAGGAATCAAAATTGTTTTTTGTAGATCATTAACTTCAATAACGGATTTTAACAATTTAAATTCATGTTGATGATCCAAGCCTGTTTTATACAAAGCTTTGACGTCTTTAGGAAAACAAGATCCGCCATAACCAATGCCCGGAAATAAGAAACGTTTGCCAATGCGAGAATCTGTTCCCATGCCAATGCGAATTTTGTCGACATTAGCGCCGACTCTTTCAGCAAAATTGGCAATTTCATTCATAAAAGTAATCTTTAAAGCCAAAAAAGCATTCGAAGCATATTTTGTAATTTCTGCAGAACGTTGATCCATCATTAAAATAGGATTGCCTGATCTGACAAAAGGCTCATAAAGTTGACGCATTTTTTCCTGAGCCCTGGGACTATCCGTTCCTATTACGATTCGTTCCGGTTTCATAAAATCATCGACAGCAAAGCCTTCTCTTAAAAATTCCGGATTAGAAACGACATCAAAATCCTTAGAAGTTTTGGTTTTAATGACTTCGGTGACCTTAGCAGCGGTACCAACCGGAACCGTACTTTTATTGACAATAATTTTATAGTCATTATCATCATTTTGGTTTAATAGTTCACCAATTTTTCCGGCCACATCCATCACATAGGACAAATCGGCTGAGCCATCTTCATCTTCAGGAGTGGGTAAGGCCAAAAAAATTATTGCGCCAAAATCAACCCCTTTTTTTAAATCTGTCGAAAACCGGAGTCTGTTTGCTTTGATGTTGCGATTAAATAGCGTCTCCAGACCGGGTTCATAAATAGGGATTTGCCCATTTTTCATTTGCTTTACTTTTTCTGCATTGATATCAATACAGATAACTTCGTTTCCCGATTCGGCAAAACAAGTTCCCGTAACCAAACCGACATAGCCGGTTCCAATAACTGTTATTTTCATTCGTGTTTAATTATTTAAAAGCTTCATTATTTCATCCAGACGAGGGGTCAAGATAACTTCAATACGTCTATTTTTGGCACGTCCTGCTGCCGTTTTATTATCGGCAACCGGCATATATTTGCTACGGCCGGCCGGAATGAGCCTTTTGGGGTCAATGTTTTTATTTTTCATCAATTGGCGCACAACCGAAGTTGCCCGTTTAACCGACAAGTCCCAATTGTCTTGAATGGCACCTTTGCTTCTATAAGGTATGTTATCGGTGTGTCCTTCTATCATAATTTCAACATCAGGATTGATGGACAGAATATTGGCAATGGTCTTTATGGCATCCTTTCCATTTGGTTTGACACGCCAACTTCCGGAGTCAAATAGAAGTTTATTTTCCATTGAAATGTATATTTTGCCATCTTTTTCAGTTACTTTTAAGCCTTTTCCTTTAAATTTATTTAAAGCTCTGTTTAAAGAACCTTTTAAATTATTGAGTTTGGCATCCTTTTGAGCCATCAAACTTTCAAGTTGTTCTATTTTTTTAGAACGTTGATCCAATTCGGCTCGTTCTTGGGCCAATTGTTTTTGTTTGAATTGTAGCGAATCTAATAATTTTTTACTTTTTTCGGCTTCATAAGCAAGGGTTTGATTGCTGCTTTGAGATAAGGCATCATAACTGGCTTGCAATTTTTTATAGGCATTATCTTTTACTTTAAACAATTTGTCCAATATGTCATATTTGTTTTTCATATTATCATATTGAATTTGCAAGCGCGATAGGGCAGATTGGCATTTCAGCTGTTTGTTTGACAAAGAATCCAATTGATCCTTGAGTTCAACATTTTCACTTCGTGCCTTGATGTATTGGTCATCCAAATCTTGATACTTTTTTGAACTGACACAAGCAGAAAGGCTGGTTAGAATGATTAAACTTAACATAAATTTTTTCATAATATTCGATTTAATTTCAGGCAACAAACTAATATGTTAACTAATTTTATTAGTAAATATTGTATGCCTCAAAGATAAAAAAATTATCCTAAATAAGTTTAATTTTAAACAGGAAATACAGGAAAAACTGTGGCGCATTTTTTCATATCAACCTCAATGAATCTGATAGGATAGGAAACCTTAAACCGTTCTTGAAGTATTTCAAAATTCAGATTTTCATTCTTTTGAACGAGTAACAGATAATTTACAGCAGGCAATTCCGGAAATAAATAATAGGCTTCGTGGGTGTCAAATAAGGTATTAGGATGGGCAATGGGGATAAGAATTTCGTTATTTAGCAGCCGTATTTTTTGTCCAATGGCATTTTCACCGGTCGCATAATTTTCAAAAGCAACAGATTTGTCTTTTCTAATGAGCTTTATATCTTGGGCGAGCTTAAAATCCAGATGAAAAATTTTATTGAAATCAAAAGCTACTTTATACAATCTTTGAGAAGATTGTATGCCAACCAACATAAAATCATAATCAGTTGGTAGGTCTGAAATCTTAAAGACATGTTTACGAGCTTTCCTTTTTTTTGCCATTTTTATCCGGTTGAACGATATAATAAGCCCGACGTGCAGCTATTTCCTCAGCTTTTTTCTTGCTACTGGAACGCCCTTGACTTATTTTTTTTTGATTCAGGACAAAGTTAACCTTAAAATAGTTATGTTTACCTTTGTTGACATCATTTTGTGCAACAAATTCAAAAGATTGATGATTTTTTTGAGCCCATTCAATCATATGACTTTTGTAGCTACTGATTTTCTTATCCAGTTTTTCCAAGTCAATATGGGAGTCAATCATACTGGAATAGATAAATTTTTTGGCGCCGGCATAGCCTTTGTCCAAAAAAATAGCCCCGACCAAAGCTTCATACAAATTTCCTGAAATGTCATGACCCATTTGTCGATCCGTTAATTTGGTGTTGAGCAATTTGGTGATGTGAAAACTTTTGCCCAATTCATTTAAGTGTTTCCGATTGACTATTTTGGCACGCATAATAGTCAATTCGCCTTCAGTCGCAAGCGGTAATTCTTTATATAAAAATACGGAAACAATGGTTTCTATGATAGCATCACCTAAAAATTCTAAACGCTCAAAGTTTATCTTGTGGCCGTTTTCGTCTTTAAGATTTTTGGCTTTATGGGTTAAAGCCTCTTGATAAAATGCCATATTTTGTGGTTTAAAAGGCAAAATGGCCTCTAACTTATGGCGTAGATTTTTATTTTCGGGAGCCTGCTTAAATTGTAAGATTTTTGTTATGAAACTCAAAAAAATTAATTTTTAATATTTCCCAAAAATCACGGAAGCATTGTGACCACCAAATCCAAAGGTATTACTAATTGCTGTATTGATAGACCGTTTTTGAGCTTTATTAAAAGTTAAATTGATTTTGGGATCAATAGCAGGATCATCAGTGAAATGATTGATAGTGGGAGGGATTATGCCATTGTTAATCGCCAATATGGAAGCGATGGCTTCAATAGCTCCGGCAGCACCCAACAAGTGACCGGTCATTGATTTGGTACTACTGACGTTTAATTTATAAGCGTGATCGCCAAAGACTTCTTTAATCGCTTTGACTTCTGATAAATCGCCTAAAGGTGTTGCTGTGCCATGCACATTGACGTAGTCAATAGCTTGAGGTTGAAGATTGGCATCTTGCAAGGCATTTTTCATAACTAATGATGCACCTTTACCTTCAGGATGGGGTGCTGTCATATGATAAGCATCGGCAGACATCCCCGCGCCTAGTACTTCAGCATAAATTTTTGCGCCTCGCGCTTTGGCATGTTCCAGAGTTTCCAATACCAGGGCACCGCCACCTTCACCGATAACAAAACCATCGCGGTCTTTGTCAAAGGGTCTCGAGGCCGTTTTGGGATCGTCATTTCTGGTTGATAAAGCTCTTAAGGCATTAAAACCACCAACTCCGGCATTGGTAATAGCAGCTTCGGCGCCGCCGGTAACCATAACATCTGCCATACCGAGACGTAGAATATTATAAGCGTCAATAATAGCATTGGATGAAGTGGCACAAGCCGATACTGTAGCGTAATTTGGCCCGTGAAACTTATTTTCAATAGAAATTAAGCCTGCAGCCATATCCGAAATCATTTTCGGAATAAAGAATGGATTGAATCGGGGCGTCCCGTTTCCTTGGACAAAGTTACGCACCTCGTCTTCATAAGTTTGTAATCCGCCAATACCTGATCCAAAAATGACGCCTACTCTGTCTCTATTGAGTTTTTCATCATCAAATTTTGCATCTGCAATGGCTTGTTTGGAAGCAATTAAGGCAAATTGGGCATATAAGTCCATTTTGCGGGCTTCTTTGCGATCGAAATAATCGGTCGGATTGTAATTTTTAACTTCACAAGCAAAACGAGTTTTGAATTTAGAAGCATCAATCCTAGTAATAGGTGCCGCGCCACTGACGCCGTTAATTAAACCTTGCCAGTATTCTTGCACATTATTACCTATTGGTGTTAATGCTCCTAAACCCGTTACAACAACTCGTTTTAATTCCATAAGTCTTTTAGTTTAAGGCTTCTTCAATGTATTTGATGGCTTGACCCACAGTTTGGATTTGTTCAGCTTGATCATCAGGGATTTGAATATCAAATTCTTTTTCAAACTCCATAATTAATTCAACTGTGTCAAGTGAATCAGCCCCTAGGTCAGTTGTAAAGTTAGCTTCGGGGGTTACATCGTTTTCGTCAAC
This sequence comes from Flavobacteriaceae bacterium, assembly GCA_015493405.1. GTDB lineage: Bacteria > Bacteroidota > Bacteroidia > Flavobacteriales > Flavobacteriaceae > WGBX01. The sequence goes on along the minus strand of WGDF01000168.1, from coordinate 112 downwards.
GCCTAATTTGTCAACGATAATTGCTTTTACTCTTGATGCAATGTCAGACATAATATTTATTTTTAATTGATTAATGTTCGGCAAAAATAAAAAACTTTGTAAATATACAAGT
>WGDF01000167.1 GCA_015493405.1 Flavobacteriaceae bacterium | reverse complement strand
GCATACTTGGATATGGATTGGCATAGTCTGAATGATACTTTGCCTAGAAAAACTTCGGTTTTTGAAAAACAAGCCATGCAGAAAATAGGCTTGATTAAGGAAATTATACCGCGCTACCGTTCTACTTATTATGCGCATATTTTCGGGGGTGGTTATGCCGCCGGTTATTACAGTTATTTATGGTCGGAAGTTTTGGACGCCGATACTTTTGAGGCATTTAAGTCATCGGGAAATATTTTTAATCCCGAATTGGCAAAAAAATACAAAAAAATGATTAGTAGTGGCGGTACCAAACCGGCCATGCAACTGTATAAAGAATTTATGGGACGAGCCCCAAAAATTGATGCGCTGTTAAAAAAGAAAGGATTTAATTAGTTGAAAGTTATTTTAGGGGAAACTGAAAGCGCAAAAGAGCGACAAGAAATCTTAATAGAATTTGGATTCTAGATTGCTGTATGTTTCAGAATGACAAATGCTCCTTATAATAGACATTTGAATAAAAGGTTTCTCCTTATCCCGATTCTTTAGCTATAGGGACATCACTACGACTCGATTGGGACTTTCCGCAAAGCTTTTTTTGCTGAGTTTGGCACTATTGTTGATTTTTAAAATTAAAAATGAAAGATTATGAAACGAACACTATTTATTTTAGTCTTATTGTTTGCCTTGCAAGCTGTGGCGCAATACAATAGAAATCTGGTTTTAAGATCAGGAAATGACGAGCCAATGCAGGTTTTAATCAATGGTAGATTAATCAATTCAAATCCTTTAAAGGAATTGCGAATTCAGGGTTTAACTGACAATTATTATAAAGTTAAAATTCGTTTTATACATAGACGAGGTCATGGCTTTAGCAGCGAATTGTATGTACCACCATTATCAGAAATTGTTTACGAAATATTTCCTCCGGATAGACGTTATCAAAGAGGTGAATTTTTGATCAAGGCCATATATCCTATAAGTGAAGACTTGCCTTATTACAATTCCGGTTCTATTTTTTCTTATGGCAATACTATAGCAAATAACGGTGGGCAGAATAATCAAAATGGTCAAATAAATATCAATATCAATAATAACAATGGACAAATGCCCGGTGGTCCAGTTGTATATGTTCCGGGTTATGAAGGTGCTGTTGGCTGTGTGCCACCGGTAACTCCCGAACGTTATGAGAATATGTTACACGCTGTTAGAAAACAAGCTTTTGATGAAAGTAAGCTGCGGGTCGCTAAGCAAATTATCAAACAAAATTCTTGTATGACGGTTAATCAGTTAATTGGCATTTTAAGGCTTTTGGATTTTGAGAAAAATAAATTGGATTTAGCCAAATTTGCTTACAATTATATCTATGACATTGAAAATTATTACAAAGTGAATAATGTATTCGACTTCGATAGCAGCATCAAAAAATTAGATGCTTATATCAGAAATCAGAACTAACTTCAAGATAAACCTGTTAGGTCTCCAAGACCTGATAGGTTTTTATGTAAAAATCTAATAAAGACTGTCTTTTTTTTGGTCTTTATATCAAATTATCTTTCTCACATCACTCAATTGATGTGAATAGCGTTGAAACTTTCGACTCCAAATACCTTTTTCGTCAATGTCGTCTATATGAGCGTTGCCATGTGAATGAAAAATAGTACCATCACCCAACAAAAAGCCGACGTGAATGACTTTACCTTTATCATTGGTAAAAAATGCCAAATCACCGGGTTCGGCTTCCGATAATTTAATGGAAACACCTTGAGTTGCTTGGTCTTTAGCATTACGCAGTAAATGATGCCCGCAGATTTTATAAGCCATTTGGGTCAAACCACTACAATCAAGACCAAAATGGGTTTTACCGCCCCATAAATAGGGACTATTTTCATAGGTAAGGGCAAGGTCTAAAACTTGGGCTTTATCGTATTTTCCTGTGATATAATTGCCGGTAAAAATGCCGGTTTCATCACCAATTTTTAAAGTCAATTTTTCGGGATTAAAATTTGGTAAAACACTCCCCATCGGCAATAAAAATCTACCTGATTGCGGAAAGATGACTTCACTGACGATATCAGTCGTATAATAAGGTTGCTGCTTATTGAGATTTTCAAATTCATCGGCTGTTATTTCAAAAACAACCTTTTCATCTATCCACCCTTCATATTGTTCGTAAGTTGTTTTGATATACCGCCATTGTTTGTAGGTGTCTAATATTTCAAAAGTGTCGCCAAAGAGCATTTGGGTCATAATTTCGGCACCATCCGAATGGTCGGAACGAATGGGAACGATTGTCGCAAAATTTAGGGCTTTCATAGGAGAGTCGAAAGTTAAAAGTTAGAAGTACTGGTATTAAACATCAACTACTGCTGTCATTTCGAACAAAGTGAGAAATCTCATATCATATTTAGATTTCTCAGTCGTAAACTCCTTCGAAATGACAGCAGTGCTTAAAAATAAGATTTTTTATTCATTTTCAATAATCATAGCGCCGGCACCGCCGCCACCGTTACAAATACCGGCTGCACCATATTTGCCGTTATTGCGCTTCAAAGCATTAATCAATGCCATAATAATACGGGCTCCACTAACCCCGAGCGGATGTCCGATAGAGACCGCACCACCGTAAATATTACATTTATCAGGGTCTATATCCATCAACTCTATATTGACTAACCCAACGACGGCAAAGGCTTCATTGAGCTCAAAGAAATCCATATCTTTTAAAGTTAAACCGGCTTTTTTCAGCGCTTTTTTAATGGCTTTAGCCGGAACCGTTGTAAACCATTCAGGCTCATGAGCGGCATCGGCATAAGAGACGATTTTAGCCAAGGGTTTAATACCGAGCGCATCGGCTTTTTGACGTGTGGTAATAATTAAAGCGGCGCCACCATCATTGATGGTTGATGCATTTGCTGCAGTTACAGTGCCTTCTTTGGTAAAGACCGGTTTGAGCAGCGGAATTTTATCAAAACGAACATTTTTATATTCTTCATCTTCGTCAAAAATAATGGGATCCCCTTTGCGTTGCGGAATTTCAATAGGAATAATTTCTTGGTCAAAAATGCCATTTTCCCAAGCTTCTTTCGATAATTGGTAAGATTTAATCGCGAAAGCATCTTGTGCTTCACGGCTGATGTTATATTTTTCGGCACACACATCGGCAAAAACGCCCATATGTTGTTGTGAATAAACATCTAATAGCCCATCAAGAATCAAACCGTCTTTGAGTTTGATATCACCGAGTTTAACACCTTTGCGCCCCATGAGATAATGAGGGGCCCTGGACATGTTTTCCATACCACCTGCTACGATCAATTCGGCATCACCTGCTTTAAGGGCTTGAGCCGCCATGCTAACAGCTTTCATGCCTGATGCACAAACTTTATTGACTGTGGCAGCCGGAACTGTATTGGGTATACCGGCAAAAATACTGGCTTGTCTTGCCGGTGCTTGGCCCTCGCCAGCTTGCAAAACATTACCCATATATACTTCATCTATGAGCTTTGGATCTAAATCTATTTTTTTTAAAGCGCCTTTGATGGCGGCAGCACCAAGTTTAGGTGCCGGAATTCCGGAAAGCATGCCGTTAAAACTGCCGATTGGCGTTCTAGCATAGGAAATAATAACTATATCTTGTGGTGATTTCATAATTTTGTTTTTTTTATTGCCCTAAAATTACGAATATTTAGGTAAATCTAAACCTAATTATAAGAAAAATATCTTAATTTTGGATAAATTCTACAAGTCAGAAGAAAAGTCTATGAAAGATTTCTTAAATTATATATATCGGCACTCTAATCATATTTATAAATCCCTGATATTTGGAAGTGCTTTATTACTCATTTTATTTCTTTTTTCTAAAAATGGTCAGTTCCAATATGAATATACTTTAAATAAATCTTGGCAATATCATGATATGACAGCGCCTTTTGAATTTACAATTAAGAAATCAGCTAAAGCTGTCAAGGAAGAAAAGGATTCTATAAAAG
>WGDF01000166.1 GCA_015493405.1 Flavobacteriaceae bacterium | reverse complement strand
TCATTGCACCGACAGCTTTAGATGATGTTGTGCCTGTGACTACTGCCAAAGGATCTGATATGTATGTGACCCAATTTGACAATTCGGTTGTGGAAAGTGCCGGTTTGTTAAAAATGGATTTTTTGGGGATTAAAACCTTGACCATCATTCGGGATGCTTTACAGTTGATTAAAAAACATCGAAACATAGAAATTGATTTGGAAAAATTGCCTTTGGATGATGAAAAAACCTATCAACTTTTTCAAAGAGGACAAACAGCTACAATTTTTCAATTTGAATCTGATGGTATGCGCAAGCATTTAATGAACTTGAGACCGACGGAATTTGAAGATTTGATAGCGATGGTAGCTTTATACCGACCCGGGCCGATGGAAAAAATTCCGAATTATATCCGTCGGAAATATGGTCAAGAACCAATAACTTATGACTTGCCCGAAATGGAAGAATTCCTAAAAACAACTTACGGAATTACCATTTATCAAGAACAAGTGATGTTGTTGTCTCAAAAATTAGCCGGTTTTACCAAAGGACAAGCAGACAATCTGCGAAAAGCCATGGGAAAGAAAAACCATGAATTATTGGCTGAAATGTATCCTTTATTTATTGAAGGAGCGACTGAAAATGGTCATCCTTTAAAAGTATTGGAAAAAATATGGGAAGATTGGAAAAGTTTTGCTTCTTATGCTTTTAACCGTTCTCATGCGGTTAGTTATGCCATTGTATCTTACCAAACCGCATATTTGAAAGCCAATTATCCATCGGAATATTTGGCTGCTGTTCTATCTCACAACTTGAAAGATGCCAAGAAGTTATCATTCTTGATGGAGGAAACCCGTAAAATGGGTATTAAAGTTTTACCTCCGGATATCAATGAATCCAGTTATTTATATACCGTAAACCAAGAGGGCAATATTCGTTATGGATTAGGCGGTGCTTCCGGAGTGGGCAAAGCGGCCGTTGATGCTATTATTGCCGAACGGGAAGAACACGGCCATTTCAAAAGTTTTTTTGATTTTATCAAGCGCGTCAATTTACGGGCGGTAAATAAACGCACTATTGAAACTTTGGTCAAAGCCGGCGCTTTTGATTGTTTTGAAGGTACCCACCGCGCTCAATATTTTCAGGAAACAGGCGGCACCAGTTTTATAGAAAAAGCAATAAAATTTGGTAACAAATACAAACAAAATGAGGCATCGTTGCAAACTTCTCTTTTTGGTAATTCGGATGAAGTGCAAATACCGGAACCTGAAATTCCGGCTTGTGAGCCTTGGACCCAGCTGCAAAAATTAGAAAAAGAAAAAGAGGTTACCGGCATTTATCTTTCGGGCCATCCTTTGGATACCTTAAAAGTTGAATATAAATATTATGTTCAAAAAAAGATTTATTTTGTGAATCAAATGATTCAAACTTTATCCGGAAAAAAGGAAGATCAAACCAAACAAGAAGGTGAGGAACTCTTGGAAAGTGAAGCTGAAAAAGTCGAGAAACAATTAGAATACCGCAAATATGAACAAATGTTGGGCAAAGAAATAAGCATTGCCGGTATGGTTATCGCGACCAAGAATTTTGAAACCAGAAACGGCAAACAAAAAGGGGAATTAACGATAGAAGATTATACGGATAGTATCACTTTGGATATGTGGAATGAAGACTATTTGAAGTTTGCCCGATTCTATGTGCCTAAAATTTTTGTGTTGGTTCGTTTGAAAATAACCCGCTCCTATTATGACCCTAACAGGTTAAGAATCAACGTGATTGATATTAGTTTACTCAATGAAGTGTTTGAGAAAAATCCCAGAGATTTAACTCTGACTTTATTTGCCGATACACTTAAAAAAGAGGTCATCGATTTATTATATAAAAATCTGAATCGGTTTAAAGGTAAACAAAAATTAAAAATTAATATAATTGATCGACACGAGCCTGATTTAAGCACACCTTTAAAATCGCGAATGGGAATTAAAGCCGATCCTGAATTGATTAAAATTTTGGAACAAATGAAACTTCAGTTTAAACTAAATTAAAGATGGAAAATGAATATGTGGTATTAATTTTATTTAAAATAGAAACGTCACAAACGATTATATATGAAGAAGATTTCTTAATTCTTAAGGCTGACACTATGTTTAAAGCCAGAGAAATAGCTCAGACTTATGGAAAAAATGAAACGACTGTTTATAAAAATGGAAAACACCAAGATGTATATCATACCTTTGTCAAAGTGGTAGATGTCAATGCTGTTTTAGATTCAGAAAAACTAAATAAAAGCAGGCTATTGTATTCGAGACATTTTGCAGATTTGGCAGCCTATAAGAAATGTGAAACTTTGATGAAATAGTTAAAAAATTAAAATTGCAAAACAGATTGAAAAGAGATAACGAATTACTGACAGAAGGATCCATTTTAAAGGCATTAGTCAAATTGTCCATTCCTTTAATCTTGACCAATATCCTGCAGACGGCTTATAATTTAACCGATACTTTTTGGGTCGGTCGCTTGGGCAGTGTTTCCGTAGCGGCGGTGTCTTTGGCTTTTCCAATCGTTTTTATCATTATTTCTTTGGGTTCCGGTATGGCCATTGCAGGCTCTATTTTAGTGGCCAAGCGCAAAGGTGCTCAAGATTTAAAAGCCGTTGCGCATATTTCAACTCAAACTTTTTTTTCGGTTTTTAGCATTTCTTTAGTTTTGGCACTTTTAGGTTATTGGGCTTCACCGTATTTGGTCGGTATGATGAACGTGGCGCCCGATGTTTACACTGAAGCAGTGGCTTATCTTAAAATCACTTTTTTAGGCTTGCCACCCTCCTTTATATATCTGACCTTTCAATCTTTAATGCGGAGTATTGGTAAAGTAAAATTGCCTTTTTATATCGTATTGGCTACTGTTTTACTCAATTTGATTTTAGATCCGGTTTTTATTTTCGGGTGGCATCATGTTTTTCCGGCTTTCGGCGTCAAAGGGGCGGCTATTGCGACCGTTTCCACGCAAATTTTATCGGCTGTTATCGGCTTGTATTATTTATTTAAAGGCAACCAAGGCATTCAACTGCGCTTAGGTGATTATAAGCCGGACTTTATAGTTATTAAAGAACTTTTTAAATTGGGTTTGCCGGTTTCCATTGAACAAGTCAGTAGAGCTTTAGGTATTTTTATGATGGTTTTATTGGTGACCCACTTTGGTACTATGGTCTTGGCTAGTTACGGTATAGGCTCACGCATCTTGAGTTTTGTTATTATTCCGGCTTTTGGATTGGGTATGGCAACCTCTACATTAGTCGGTCAAAATATAGGCGCCGGAACTTATGACCGGGTCAAAAAAACCTTACAACTGAGTTTGGGTATAGCTTTTGGCAGTTTATCTATAATTGGTTTGCTTCTTTTCATTTTTGCCAAAGATGTAGCGGCCTTTTTTATTCCTAAGGATATAGCTACGATTTCAGAAAGTGCTGTTTTTATCAAGGCACTTTCAGTATCATTCGGATTTTTAGGTATTTTAATTGTGTTAATGGGTGCCTTTAGAGGCGCTGGCAAAACCAAGATATCAATGGTGTTGGCTTTACTGTCAGTCTGGTTGCTTCGTTTTCCCTTGGCCTATTATTTGGGTTACCATACTGAGATGAAACAAATGGGTATTTGGTTGAGTTATCCAATCACCAATATTTTGACAGCCATAGCCGGTTTAATCGTCCTGATTAAATATAAATGGTTTGAAGGTGTGAAATAAATGTTACATAAAATATATAAATAACAGATAACCAGGAAGTTATATTTTGATTAAAACACTTGACAAACCTATCTAAAATGTTTTATCTTTGCAACTCATTTAAAAACCTGAAATCATGCCAACAATTAATTTGACATTACAAAAATTTAAAGACGAAATTTTTGATTACGAGAACGAAAAAGAATGGAAATATAAAGGAGATATGCCCGCTATTGTAGATTTTTGGGCAGATTGGTGCCAGCCTTGTAAAATGGTTGCCCCCATTATGGAAAATCTTTCTGATAAATATGAAGGTAAGCTCAAAGTCTATAAAGTCGATACTGAAAAAGAGCGTGAACTTGCCGGTATGTTTGGTATTAGAAGCATTCCCAGTATTTTATTTATTCCCAAAGATGGTACACCTATGATGCAACCCGGTGCGCTACCTGAAAATGTTTATGATGAAATCATTCAAAAAGAACTTTTTAAAGAAGGCGGTTCAGATGAAGCAGCTGAAAAAAAATAAGCTTAAAATCTGATTTTACAAATTTTAGAGCCTTTGCAATGCGTAAAGGCTTTTTTTTGTGGTTTGCTTTAAAACCGGTATTTTCCTGTTTTCGCCACTTTTATTTTGTTAAAAATTGGTAGTATCCCTTTTTGTGTGTATAGTTTCGTTTTCTTATATGCAAAGATAGTGAAT
>WGDF01000165.1 GCA_015493405.1 Flavobacteriaceae bacterium | reverse complement strand
CCATATTTTTTTAAGCCTAAACAGAATTGCATATAGATTTAGAACATTTTATAGCCTAAATTAAAGCTGAGACCCCCATAAGTTGCGGCATTGTAGCCGGCTTGTATAAAGAAATGATTCCAATCTCCACGGACCCCAAACTCTAGTTTTTCTCTATTAAAGTTGTTGTTGATGTCCAGAGGGTCTTTGACATCTTGTGCCACGACTGCACCTGTTCCGGTAGGATCGGCAACATACACGGGGTAATTTCCTTGCACCATAATATGAGAACTGCCCGTGTTAATTCCGGCGCCACCAAAGACAGAGATGTGTTGGTTCAAATCATATGAAAAATAGGCATTGAAGCTCAAACTCAGATAAGCTATATTAATTTCTTGGTTGTCATATGGCCCGACCTGATGTCCGGAAATATTTATGGGAGAATAAATTTTTCCGGGTTTTATATCCAAGTCAGAATGACCATATAAATAGGCGGCACCACCTTGCAAACTTATACTGTATGATTTATCTTGTAATGAGGAAATAAATAGCGCTAAATCTTGTTGGGCAGCGGCCCCAAACATACCAACTTTGAAACTGGAATCGGGGATATTTATATAGGGAATGAGATTAAAAGTTAAGTTGGTGTATTTAAAACGGTAAGTGCCACTGATGTAAGGCAATGGCATAATCGATTTTTGGCTACCTTTCGGGGTGTCAAATTCAATCAAAGGTCTGCCGAGTAAATCTTTTTCTTTGGAGACTAAAGTAATTGATTTTAGCGAGTCACCAAAGACTGTCTGTGCCCTAATTTGATCCGGGTTTTTGGGTTCGAAATGTTTCAAATTAAGTTTGGTTACATCAAAACCCCAATCTTTTCCCGGAATAGCGGTAAAACCGAGTTTGATGGATAATAGTAAATGACGAGATTGTTCTTTTTTTATTTTGGTATATGTGTCATTTGAAAGGCCGTAAACTATGGCTTTATTTAAGGGCTTAACATAGGCTTCGACCAATTTTGAACCATCTTCAACACCGCCTTGAATTAAAGTACCCGTATTGATGAGATCTTGGGCAAAGGTGTGTAATGATATAAAGGTTAAGACGAGGAGTAGGATTGATTTTTTCATAAGTATAAAATTAAATATCATACAAAATTAACCAATGTTTTCATATTTGTAGTAACAATAGTTTCAAAAAAATTGTTGATAATAATTTTAAGTGCTAAAAAGTCCCTGTTTTAAAAGTAATATTTGATGCCTAATTCTATCGTATTGAGTTGTTTATAAGGGAGTCTGAAATTTTTGATGCCGCCTTGTAAGCGCCAGTGAGATAGAAAATACCCTAGTTGGATTTGATAATTCTTGATAAATTCCGGTTCTAAATAAGCCCAATTTATCTGTCCTTGCAGATTAAGGTGCGCCGGTAAAAACAATTCTGCACCGAGGTTATAAGCGATGCCGGAAGATTGGTGCTTATTTTCAGAAAACATGATGCCCAGTCCATACCAAATATCGACTTGTCGCGTTCGGATTCTGTGATAATTCAGTATAAATGAAGTTTGTGAGTGATACTCATTTTTCAATCCGGTTTTGAAAAGTTGATTGTAAGTTGCGGAGAGGTCAAGTCTTTTGGCAAATCGAATTTTACCAATAATATTTCCATTTTTTTGAAAATTATGGCCCAACATTAAATTAGAAGAAACTTCTATGCGAAAAGGAACTGATAAATTGTTGTAAGTATAATTGCCTTCCTTAGAATGAAAAAAGGGATAAGGCGTTAAACCGGCACGATGCATAGGTGTATTCTTTTCCAAAAAAGATTCAATCATAATGCCATAAGTAACTTCTGATACGAACCATCCCAGAATATCAGTCAGGGGATTAAAACTATTGGTTGATCTTTGTTCCAATTTATAAGAGGTCGTTTTTTGTCCGTTCGTTAAAAAAGTGGTTAAGATTAAGAATATCAACAAGAATTTCTTCATTTCTTTTTATTTTCAGGTTGTTTACCCATATGTTTAAAACGGTTGTGTGTCCACAGATAGTAAGCCGGTTGTGCTTTAATCATTTTTTCCAATTTGTCAATGTAAATATCGGTTAATTGATAGTCAGGATAAGTCTGGGGTTCTGTTGTAATCAATTCGAAATCAGCTGTGTAATAGCCGCGTTTAATTTTGTTGATATGCATAAAAACATAAGCTGCTTGATATTTTTTTGCCAACTCTTCAGGTCCGGTGAAAACGGGTATTTCGGCTTGACCTAAAAATGAACGCCAGTATTTGGCTCGAAGTAATTGGGGAGATTGGTCTGCCAAAAGTCCTAAAATAAAGAGTTGTTTATTTTTGGCATAAGATTTTAATGTCTCTCTAAGCTGTTTAGTTTCGATTAATTTTCCGCCGAAACGCGATCGGTTTTTGAGCATAAATTTCTCAAAATAAGGATTGTTTATTTTAAGATAAGTCGCCATAGGACTGATATTAGTTTGGTTGGCTAATGAAAAAACCCATTCCCAGTTCGCATAATGCCCACTTACTACGATAATATTTTTATGCTCTGCCGATAGTTGGTTGAGTAATTCGGGATTGTTAAAGACAAGATGTTTTTGCATTTGCTTAAGGGGCATATGAAAGGCTTTGATCATTTCTACAATGAGATCGGCGAAATGACGGTAGAATTTTTGTGCAATTTGTCGGTGTTCCGAAGCTGTTTTATCCGGAAAAGCCAGCTGAAGGTTATAAAAGACAACTTTTTTGCGATACCTTATGATATAATAAATGATATAATAAAGGCCATCCGAAATACCGTAAAGAAGCCAAAATGGAAGTCTGGAAAAGATGAAGATTAAGGGATATAAAAGGATATAGGTAAGATATGACACCGTTCTATTGTTTTACAAGCAAAGATACTGTTTTTTGATAAAATGAAACCGGCACTTATGAGAAATGAAAAATAAAAACAATCGGAAATGTTGCTGATTGAATATATAAATTCCGGTACAAATCTAATTCATACTTATTATTTTGTTATTTTTGATTTAAAATTAAATACAATGCCCCAAATTTTTACAGATACTGTTGCACCCTCTACTTTATGGGCTTGGCATATAACCGAAAGTTTGGACACACTTTTGCATTTAAGTGGCGCACCAGCCGTAAAAATTTTAGATAAATATCGGTTTGAAACACACCAAAAACAATTTTTGGTGAAACAAATCTTACTCAAAAAAGCCGGTTTAGATCAGAAAATCGATTATTTGGAAACCGGTAAACCTATTTTGAATACGACAAATTTTATTTCGATTACACATGCGCATCAATATGTTTTTATAGCTGAGAGTGCTTATCCTGTCGGGATTGATGTGGAGTTCAAAAATAAAAAATTAATTAAGATAGCGCCCCGTTTTGTGCATCCCGATGATTGCTTACCGCAACAGCCGAATACTTTAAGCAAATTGCAACAAATCTGGACCGCAAAAGAGAGCATATATAAATTAGCAGGTATTCCCGGTTTGAGTTTTAAAAATGACATACGTATTATCAATTTTGATGATCATAACGGAACGGCTCAGGCTCTATTGCAAAAGGAACAAAAAATTTCTCTTTTTTTTAAGGCTTTGCCTGATGATTTTTTATTGTGCCAAGCTTTTTTGGATGAAAAAGATAAATAAAGCTTTTAAGCCATAATAGTTTTTTATCTTTGTTCAAACAACAAATTCAGGATGCCGAATCTTATTAAACCTTCAGATATAAAGAAAGCTCTAAAGTTAGACCGAACAGGCAAAATAGGCACTGCCACCGGTTGGGTGTTAATGCAATTGTTGGGAATGGGACAAATCAATAAAATTTATAAAAAAATAAGTTCAAAACAAGGGCTCGATTTTATCAATGCAATTATTGAAGAGCTGAATATAGATTTGGAACTTCCCGAATCCGATTTGCAGCGCATTCCCGAGCAAGGGCCGTTTATTACCGTTTCCAATCATCCTTTGGGTGGAGTAGATGGTGTTTTGCTGCTTAAAATTTTAGGGCAAAGACGGCCGGATTATAAAGTTTTGAGTTCTTTTATCTTAAAAAATATTCCGCAACTGGAAGATGCGATTATTCATATTAACAGTTCCGATTCTCAAAACATTTCCGGCTTAAAAAATGCTTTGACATATCTATCTCAAGGACACGGCTTGGGCTTGTTTCCGGCAGGCGAAGTGTCTATTTATAAAAATGGTAAATTGGTCGTAGATAAAACTTGGGATAAACAAGTCTTAAAACTACTCTATAAAGCCAAAGTGCCCATTGTTCCCATCTATTTTCAAGGCAGAAATAGCCGGCTATTTTACCTTTTATCGCGAATTCATCCTATGTTACGCACGGCTAAGTTACCTTCTGAAGCCATTTCAGATATGAAAAGAACTATAAAGGTACGTATCGGAAAACCGATTACGCTGAAAATGCAAGAAAGTTTTGCTAATTATGACATGTTGGGTGAATTTATTAGAAAAAAAACTTATATTTTAGCTAAAACACTTGAAAAGAAAACCTTAAAGGACAAAATTATTCAGCCGGCAAAAGTGTCCAAAAAACTTAAACCGGTTATTGTGCCTGTTCCAACCGAAAAACTTTTGGAAGATCTTAAAAATATCAAGGAAAAGGGAGATCTATTGTTTGAAAAGAAAGATTACGTGGCTTTTTTATCGGATGCTAAAGATATGCCGCATATTTTGCAAGAAATAGGACGGTTACGAGAAATTACTTTTAGAGCTGTTGGAGAGGGGACAGGCAAAGCCATAGACTTGGATAAATATGATAAATATTATAAACATTTAATTCTTTGGGATCAGAAAGAGCAACAGTTAGTCGGCGCTTATCGAATGGGTTTGGGACGAGATATTTTTGAAAAATACGGCATTAAAGGTTTTTATCTCAGCGAACTTTTCACCTTTGATCCCGAATTATATGAAATGATGCATAAGTCTATAGAAATGGGACGCGCCTTTATAGTCAAGTCATATCAGCAAAAACCGTTTCCCTTGTTTTTGTTATGGCGTGGTATTGTGCATACAACTTTGCGCTATCCGGATCATGAGTATTTGATCGGGCCGGTAAGTATTAGCGATAAATTTACGCATTTTTCCAAATCATTGATTATTGAGTTTATGAAGTCTTATTTTTATGATGCATATACCGCTCAGTTTGTCAGACCCAATAAGGCTTTTAAAGTCCGTTTAAAAGAAACGGATAAAACTTTTATTTTTGATTCTGCCGCCGAAAATTTGGTTAAATTTGACAAATTGATCGATGAATTGGAGCCCGAAAATCTCAAAATACCCGTTTTACTCAAAAAATACATCAAGCAAAATGCGCGTTTAATCGCTTTTAATGTCGATCCTGACTTCAACAATGCTATAGACGGTTTGATGTATATCAAAATAAGTGATTTGCCCGAAGAAACAGTCAAGCCGGTTTTAGAAGAATTTGAAGCGCAGTTTAAATAACATTCTACAGTAAGTCCTCAATAATTTTATCAGGGCTGATATCTTCGGCTTCTCCTTTGTAGTTAAGCAAAATGCGATGCCGTAAGATGCCTTTGGCAACGGCTTTAACATCTTCGATATCAGGGGATAGTTTGCCTTGAATCAAGGCGTGTGCTTTGGCACCCAAAATCAAATTTTGGGATGCTCTGGGCCCGGCCCCCCAATCTAAATATTTTTGGACCATTTCAGGTGCTTGCTCAGATTTCGGTCGTGTTTTTCCAACTAATTTCACAGCATATTCGATGACATTATCGGCAACCGGAACTTTTCTGACCAAAGACTGATAAGCTAATATTTGTGTTTGGCTGATAACCGGATTTATTTGCACATCTTTAGTTATAGTCGTGTTTTTTACAACGGCAACTTCTTCTTCAAAGCTGGGGTAGTCCAGATTCAAGGCAAACATAAAACGGTCCAGCTGGGCTTCGGGTAAAGGATAAGTGCCTTCTTGCTCTATCGGGTTTTGAGTAGCCAAAACAAAAAACGGTTGTGCCAATTTAAAATTTTGATTGGCAATACTGACCTGCTTTTCTTGCATAGCTTCCAATAAGGCGGCTTGCGTTTTCGGAGGCGTCCGGTTGATTTCGTCAGCAAGTAGAATATGGGTAAAAACAGGGCCTTTTATGAATTTGAAATGACGCGTTTCATCCAATATTTCAGTGCCTAATATGTCAGAAGGCATCAAATCAGGAGTGAATTGAACCCGTTTAAAATCAAGACCTAAACTTTGCGCCAAAGTGTGCACCATTAAAGTTTTTGCTAAGCCGGGAACGCCGATTAACAAGGCATGGCCACCACCGAGGATTGCTAAAATAATCTCATGCACAATTTGATCTTGGCCGATAATAATTTTGGCAACTTCTTGTTTCAACGCAGCGATATTTTGCTGCAATTCTTTGGCTAAGGCAACGTCTGACATAATCTGCTTATTTTTTCCAATGACTTTCAAATTGACAAGATTGGAATTGGGGATTTATTTTAATGTAATCGTTCTTTATTTTTTCATTCATCCATTTAATCAAGACTTTTTCTTTTTTCTGTGCCAAGGCCATTTCCTTGATTTTGGGATAATCTTTGATAAAGTTCATTTTATGGGTCGGGATTCGTTTTTTGACCATCAGCAATTTATAGAGTTCATGTCCCGTGCGGTCTTTCTCAGTCATGACTTCTGTCATTTCGCCGGCTTTCATATCTTGGACTATTTGATGCATTTTAGGGTCTAGCATAGTTAAGTCGAGCATACTATCTCCGGTATTGGGATTAATGATTTTGCCACCCAGTTTTTTGGTTTCATCATCATCAGAAAAGGCGCGTGCTGCTGCTTCAAAAGTAATTTCTTTATCCAAAATGCGTTTCCTGATGGTGTCGAGTTTTTTTTGAGCCGCTCTTCGGTTTAAAAAATTGATTTCAGGCACCATTAAAATATGTCTGACCACGCGTTCTTGGCCATTGATTTCTTCTACTGTTAAGATATGCCAACCGAATTGGGTTTTGAAAGGCTCTGAAACTTGTCCTTTTTCCAAACTGAAAGCGGCATCTTTAAAGGCTTGTACAAAGGCCGATTTCCGATTGATAACATATTTTCCGCCATTAGCTCTGGAGCCGGGATCTTCAGAATACAATACAGCTTGCGCTCTAAAACTGGCCCCGTTTTCGACTTTTTTCTTGATGTCTTTGAGTTTATCAATCACCTTTTGTTCGGCTGCTTTGTCCGGCTTGGGTTTAACCACTATTTGCAATAGTTCTACTTGTGTGCCTATTTCCGGAATTTTATCTTTGGGAATGGCATCAAAAAACGTTTTAACCTCTTCAGGACTGACATCTAAATCTTTAATTATTTTTTGACGCATTTGTTCGCTTAATTTTTTGTCTTTATCCAATTTTTTAAGCTCTCTTTGCAGTTCCGCCAAAGTTTTTTTATTGTAAAATTCCAATACTTTTTCCAAACTGCCTCCCATTTGCGATTTCATATATTCAATTTGCTGATTGACCATGCCTTCAACTTCTTTATCATTGACTTTGATCAAAGTATCTTTTTGAGCTTCTATGAGCAACAATTTATTTTGCAAAAGACGTTCCAGTATTTTACAATCATTTAAATCTTTGGTGTCAATACCCTGTTGTTTCAGTTGTATTTTCAGTTGATTGATTTCTGAATTTAAAACAATTTGATCTCCGACTATTGCAGCAATACCATCAATTTTCTGACGTTTATTTTGAGCTTGTAATGTTGTGAGTCCCAGTAATAAAAGGCTGAGTACTAGTATTTTCATTCTATTCATTGTGGTGCGTCTTTTTTAAATATTTTAAATATTTTTTTATTGATTGCTTCTTTTTTAATATTATTTTCAAGTCTTGATAAGGCTGCCTGTTTTCGGCTACTTAAAATGAGCTGTTTCAAGTCATCTTTGATAACCGGTAGGGGCAAATCTTGATTTTTTAAGACCAAATCTTTAATAAACACCAAATATAAACTTAAACTATCTGTTAATACAAATTTTTTGCTTTTTTTTAAGATATATTTTTCCGGCATATGTTTAAAGATCGGTAGCTTATTTTTCAATTCCGAAATTTTATACCAGTGGTTGGTTTCTAAATTATATTTGGATAAAAGATTGGTATGCTTAATCAAACTATCCGAATAAACTTGTTGGTTTGAAAAAAACCATTTTCTGAGTAAATGGATTTTGGGTTCTTGTTGGTTTACAACCAAATATTTAAGCTTGAGCAATGGTTCGTGAGCCGTAAAATAATGCCGGTATTTTTGATAATAATGTTGCAAAGTGTCTTGTGGTACCAAAGTGTCAATGTATTTTTGCAGGAGTCTTTGTTTATAGGTTTCCGTTAACAAATCTTGGCGGTATTGTTTTACCAGTTGATTGATTTTAAGGGTGTCTACATTTTGCTCAGCTTCTTTAAGCATTAAGGTTTTATA
>WGDF01000164.1 GCA_015493405.1 Flavobacteriaceae bacterium | reverse complement strand
CTACAAAGCAAAACCGGTAAAATAGGCTTATTGGCAACTCAAAGCACCTTAAACAGTACGATGCTCAGTGAGCTGAAACAAATCATTCCGGTTAAAGCTGTCGAAATCATAGGACAGTATGGCAAAGGACTGGTCGAAATTGTTGAAACTCATGAAATGGAAAGCCCACAATCTTATCGACTCCTGCAAAAATATTTGGAGCCTATGCTGGCACAAAATATAGATCAGTTGGTTTTAGGTTGCACCCATTATCCGTTTTTAATTCCGCAAATACAAAAAATTCTTGGCCCCCAAGTTCGGATCATAGAACCCAGCCAAGCTATTGCACGACAAACCAAACGTGTTTTGAAAGCGTCTCAAGCTTTAGCCCCTCACAGACAAAATAATACCTGTATTTTTTACGCCAACAAAAGTATCATTCCACTTCAAAAAATATTACAGAATTATCCTAAAGTTGTAATTGAAAAAATGGATTTCTAGAGTATAAAAAAGTTACATACTCAAACTGACTGCCATATGATATTTTTGAGATAAATTATCAAGCATATCTTTAACCATCGCATCTAAGTCATATTTATGATGCCAATGCCAATCTTTAAAAGCCATGCGATCATCAATAGACTCGGGCCAAGATTCAGCAATAGCTTGCCTGAAATCTGTTTGGTAATCTATTTCAAATTCCGGCAAATAAGCTTTTATGGCATTTGCCAATTCTTCGGGTGTAAATGTAATGCCGGCAATGTTATACGAACTATGAATGCGTAGTTTTTCTACCGGTGCTTCCATTATTCTGATAGTGGCATCAATGGCGTCGGGCATATACATCATAGGTAGCGCTGTATGCTTTTCGAGGAAAGAGGTATATCTGCCTTTTAAGAGTGCTTCGTGAAATATTTCAACAGCATAATCGGTCGTGCCACCACCGGGCATTGTTTTCCAACTGATTACCCCGGGATATCGCACACTGCGGACATCTATATGATAACGATTTTTATAATACTCAATCCAGCGTTCGCCGGCCAATTTGCTGATGCCATAAACGGTATTGGGATCCATAATGGTATATTGCGGAGTATTAATTCTAGGCGTATGCGGGCCAAAAACAGCTATGGAACTCGGCCAAAATAATTTTTTTATAAAACCATCTTTGGCTAACTCCAAGGCATTAAATAAAACCTTCATATTGATATCCCAAGCTTTATTTGGCATTTTTTCGGCATTTCCGGATAAAATAGCAGCCATCAAATAAACCTCATCTATCTCAAGTTTGATAAGAGCAGATTTAACCGACTCGTAATCAGTCGCATCCAAATGAATAAAATGATGCTCATCAGATTGAGGTACTCTTATATCGGAAGCCCAAACTTGTTCAGGCGTATATATCTCTCGTAATTTGGATAGCAAATCCGTGCCGATTTGACCATTTGATCCTATAACTAAAATCTTTTTCATTGCTTATTTTACCATTAGATTAAAGCAAATATAAGTGTTTTAAAGATAGTAAAATCCAAAATAAATCATAAAATCGCGATAAAATATTAGAAAAATTGAGTAATTTGCAAGTATGAAACGTATCAGCCTTCTATTTTTAGGAATTTTATTATTAATTAATTTTAGTTGCCAAAAAGAAACTAAAAAAGAATTAAAGGTTACGCAAAAAAACCAGCCTAAAGCCATTGTAATCGTAAAAAGAAAATTGCCGCTGCTGCCGCTAACAAATCTCAATGATGTCATCAAAAAAAATGTAGATTTTCTTAAATTTTATGAAACATTGAAACCGACATCCTATAGTCTGGACGAACTCATTGATTTGACTACCAAAGATTTGAAACTATTCAGACAAATGCGCGTACGCCGGTTCAAATCCAAAATTGATACGGCGGCCGTCAAAAGCCGATTGGTTTTAACGGAAATAAATCTCAAGAAATTGCGTTTTTTATTGCACCGAAAAAAAATAGAAAAGGATACCGTTGAAAAAACATTAAATGCTTTGGTCAAAAGTCTGAATGGCACCATTGAACAAATGCAACTCTACAACCAAAGTACGGATGAATTTGAAAACATCTTAACCCACGATAGCTTAGCTCAAATCAAAAAGGATTCTTTGAGATTACAACAAGAAAAAATAGACCGGTTACAAAACCAAGACCCTAAAATTCTCATAAAATTACCCAAGCATTAACACCTATCCTATTATTTACCAAACAAGTAGGTGCCCCTTTGAATAACAAACAAAGTTTTGTTCTTTTATTTTTTATCAAAAATCAAGATGACATTAAACCCGACTTCAGACCAAGTCTTACTAACGCCATCGGCACCTTTATGTTTATCGAAACAAGCTTTGTGAAATTGGTTTAAAGCCTGATCAGCCTGAAAATCTTTAAGTAAGTCAATTTTGCCGTTTAAGCTTATTTGCCCCGCATTTTCATCAATCTTAATTTGCACAGGCACCAATTTTTCATGGGCATTCATATTAACATTCAAGGTAGCAGATTGACCATCAGAAGCCAATTTTTCGATACGACCGTGAATCTTATCCGTATCAGTCATGTTTCCAAATAATTTTCCGATTAGCTTTTTATCCCGATCTTCATTATTAGAAAAAATAGAAGCAATCGTAATTTCAGCTTGGGCATGTTGCAACATCGTTTTTAAATCTTTAGCCGGCTTAACACCAATGATTTTAAAAGTTTTGAAAACACCTTTTACCGGAATTTTACCAGTAGTTTTGTAACCCGTCCAATGGATTGAAGAGGCATCTTCGTTTAAAACCCATTGGGTCGTTTGCAATTTTTCTTTTGAGTTTTGTTCCTCTTTTTTGGGTGCCTTATTATCATTTTGACAAGACCAAAATGTAACTAATAAAAGACTGAGTATGGCTAACTTTTTCATAAGATAAATAGATTTGTTGCATCAAAGATAATAAAAACACCATGCAAGTCACATATTTTTCATAACAAATTACTAATAATAGAAACAAAAAGTATAAGAAAAATTGATAGGATACCTAAAAAAGCCGGAAATAAACAAATAATTCAAGGATTCTTTCGATACTATCATTATTAAAAACCTATTACAAATCAGTATTTTTAAAAATATAAGCCTTATAAATGAGCTAATCTTTTTTGAAGTAAAGCAATTTTTTCCAAGGCATCCGCTTCTTTTTTCTGCTCCATAGCTACAACTTTTTCAGGGGCATTATTAACGAAACGCTCATTACTGAGTTTCTTTTGCACACTTTTTAAAAAGCCTTGCGTATATGTCAATTCTTCGAGCAGTTTTTGTTTTTCATCTTCAGGATTGATAAAACCTTCTAGGGGCACAAAATACTCATTGAAACGGACTCTAAAAGAAGCGGCCTGTTCATCTGGGGAAGTAATCTGTGTAATCTCGTTGACATGACCCAATTTACGGATTACCGGCTCTAAACTATCTGCCAATTTTTCTTTTTGCAACACCCGTAAATTGATGGCTTCTTTTTGCGGAATATGCTTTTCTTTCCGAATTTTTCTAATACCGGAAATCACCTCCTGCACCTGTTGCATTTGCGATAAAAATGCAGCATCAAATGCTTGTAATTTGGGGTAATCTGCAATTATAATAGCTTCTTCAGGCGTGCGTTCTTTGATATATTGCCAAATTTCTTCAGTCATAAAGGGCATAAAAGG
>WGDF01000163.1 GCA_015493405.1 Flavobacteriaceae bacterium | reverse complement strand
GGTTTAAAGTCTCAAGGACAAAAGACAGTTTCAAAGAAAACTATAAAAGCAACCACTGTAAGTCAAAATATTACGAAAAAAGTGGTAAAGCAAACGCGAACAATTACGCCTAAAAAAGAAAAGACCAAAAAAACGCTTCAAACCAAACGACCCGTACAAAAGGCTGTTGTTTATAAAAATGTGATTTTTAAAGTCCAATTATTAGCGGTTCAAAGAAAAATTCCGCTTCTGCCGGAGAATTTCAGGGGCTTAAAAGATTTGTCTATGCGTAAAGAAGGCAATTTGTACAAATATTTTGCCGGTCACACTTCCGATTTTGATGAAATTTTAAATGTCAAAGGTGAAGCGCGTTATAAATCTTTTAACAATGCTTTTATTGTGGCCTTTGTTAATGGTAAACGTGTGCCTCTATCAGAAATTTTAAATAAAAGATAGGCAGCTCCCAAAAAATATAGTAATTTTAGCGTGTCATAAAAGTACGATATGAAAATCAAAAGAGAACATAAAACCGCTTTAATTGTAATTACGGCTTTAGCCCTTTTTATTTGGGGTTTTAATTATTTGAAAGGTAAAGATATTTTCAATTCTTATAACACCTATTATTCTATTTTAGATAATGTGGAAGGCGTGGTCAAATCGACACCGGTTACTTTAAAAGGGATTCAAATCGGAACTATTGAAGATATGAAATTCTATAATGGGCTGAAAAAAACCATGTTAGTCTTAAATATTGATAACCATTTTGTGTTTTCTAAAGATAGTAAAGTTAAGATTTACGGGGGAAACATTATGGGGGGTAAAAATGTCTCAATCGTGCCGGGAACTTCTCATCAAATGGCCAAGGACGGCGATACGCTAGCAGCTTTAAAAATGCCCGGAATGTTTGATTTGGTCAATGATAAGATTACGCCTTTGCAAAATAAATTGGATCGTATTTTGAGTTCTACCGACACGCTTTTATTGGGAATCAATCAAGCTTTTAATCCCGAAAGTCAAAAACATTTAGCGGCAACACTGGCCGATTTGTCAGTGATTGTCAATCAGTTTAAAAAATCATCGATTAAACTCAATCAATTTTTAGATCAAAATCAAACACATTTGAATCAATCGGTCGCAAATATTGATGAACTGACTCGAAATTTTGCCAGTTTGAGTGATTCTTTGAAAAACATCAAAATTCATCAATTGGTACAAAATATCAATCAAGCTGTTACGAAGCTTAATACCGGCTTGGAAAAAATAAATAAAGGCGACGGCTCGTTGGCCAAATTGATGAATGATAAGAAATTGTATGATAATTTGGAACGCAGTACCAAAGAATTGGAACGCCTTCTCAAAGATGTGCGCGAACACCCCAAACGTTATGTTCATTTTTCTATTTGGGGACGAAAAGACAAGCCCGAAAAAAAATAGATTTTCTGCATAAAATCAGTTGAATCGCTTCAATTTTGATTTAAATTGCTTGAAATTAATTCATAGATGCCCTAATTATGATAGCACAAATATTATTTACTCTTATTTTACTTGCAGGTATCGGTTATTTTTGGTCCAATGTATCCAAAGCCATCAGAAATGTCAAACTCGGAAAACCGTCACATCGCGATGATCGTAAAAATGAACGTTGGCGCAATATGCTTTTGAAGTCATTTGGACAACAAAAAATGTTTAAACGGCCCATTCCGGCACTTTTACATCTTACCGTTTATTTGGGTTTTATTATTATCAATGTCGAAGTGCTTGAGATTGTAATTGATGGCGTTTTTGGCACCCACCGTGTTTTTGCACCGTTGGGTGGCCTTTATAATTTTTTAATCGGTGCTTTTGAGATTTTAGCCATTTTGGTTATTGTAGCAGTCATTATTTTTTGGCTGCGTCGTAATATTTTAAAATTATTACGATTTAATATGCCTGAAATGAAAGGATGGCCTAAGAATGACGCTAATATTATCTTATATTTTGAGATGGTTTTGATGTCGGCATTTTTAACGATGAATGCAGCCGATTACAAATTGCAATTGCTCAAATACGGGCATTATCACTTTAAAGACGGTATCGTCGGCAGTTTTCCGGTCAGTCATTTTATAGCCAATTTTTTGCCAACTGATCCCCATACCTTGGTTATGATCGAACGGGGCGCTTGGTGGTTCCATATTATTGGTATTTTAATCTTTTTGAATTATTTATATTTTTCAAAACATTTTCATATTTTATTAGCTTTTCCAAATACTTTTTATGCCAAATTACCACCTTTGGCCAAATTTGAAAACCTTGAAAGTGTTAAAAATGAAGTCGCTTTAATGATGGATCCCAATGCCGATCCATATGCTGCTCCTGTTGAACAAGCCGAGGAACCCGATCGATTTGGGGCTAAAGATATTTTTGATTTGGAACGCATTTATTTACTCAATGCTTATACTTGTACCGAATGTGGCCGGTGTACCGATGTCTGTCCTGCTAATCAGACCGGTAAAAAATTGTCGCCGCGTAAAATTATGATGGATGTCAGAGATCGTATGGAGGAAGTGGGTAAAAATATTGATAAAAACGGTTCATTTATTGATGATGGTAAATCACTCTTAGACTATATCAGCAAAGAAGAATTATGGGCTTGTACGACCTGTAATGCTTGTGTTGAAGAATGTCCCGTAGAAAATGATCCACTGGATATCATCATTGCAGTCAGACAGTATTTAGTTATGGAAGAATCTGCAGCACCAGCGGAATTGAATATGACGTTTTCCAATATAGAAAACAATGGCGCACCTTGGCAATACAGCCAAATGGATAGACTCAATTGGGTCGATGAGGATTAATAGCAATATGATTCTTTTCTAAACGTATCAATAAAAGTAACAGATTATGTCAGAAAAAATTAAAGTAAGAACAATGGCCGAATTGGCTGCCGAAGGTAAAGAACCTGAGATTCTATTTTGGGTTGGATGTGCCGGTAGTTTTGACGATAGAGCCAAAAAAATAACCAGAGCATTTGCCAAATTATTAAACCAAGCTGAAGTCGATTTTGCCGTGCTGGGAACCGAAGAAAGTTGTACCGGTGATCCGGCAAAACGGGCCGGTAATGAGTTTTTGTTTCAGATGCAGGCTGCTATGAATATAGAAGTTATGAATGGCTATAAAGTTAAGAAAATAGTAACCACTTGCCCGCATTGCTACAATACGTTTAAAAACGAATATCCCGATTTAGGCGGCCAATACGAAGTTTATCATCACACCGAGCTGTTACAGTCTTTATTAGAAGAAGGTAAATTAAAAGTAGAAGGCGGCACTTATAAAGGACTCAATATTACTTATCATGATCCGTGTTATTTAGGTCGGGGCAACGGTCAATATGAAGCGCCCAGAAATGTTTTACACCAATTGGAAATCGACATCAAAGAAATGAAACATCACAAGGAAAATTCAGTTTGTTGCGGTGCCGGTGGTGGTCAAATGTTTAAAGAAGCCGAACCTCAGAAAGAAGAAATTTTTGTAAAGCGCACACGCGAAGCTTTAGAAACTAATCCTAAAATCATAGCCACGGCTTGTGCATTTTGTAATACAATGATAACCGATGGTGTTAAACATTACAATAAAGAACAAGACGTGAAAGTCTTAGACATTGCCGAGATTTTAGTCAATGGCATAAAAGAATAGCCTGATACAAAATAATACCATCCGGTTTTAAAATTACTAAGCTGCTTTAAAAAATAGAGCAGCTTTTTTATGTCTAAATTTAATAGAATAGGGGCAAACTATACTTTTTTAAATTTTAAAAAATCATTTGAATTTCTTATCTTTGTAAACCTTGAAAAAAAATAGATCAATGATGAAAATAGCTTTAATCCGAGAAAGAAAAAATCCGCCCGACAGACGGGTCGTTTTAACCCCACACCAAGCCCGAGAATTGCAGCAAACTTTTCCAAACTTGGAAATTGTG
>WGDF01000162.1 GCA_015493405.1 Flavobacteriaceae bacterium | reverse complement strand
CTGTGCGACTCTGTGGTTAATATCATTTTTCACATAAATAAATAACGTAAATAATAGATACCGACCAGTATGAATATTACCGCAACTATACGCCTGAACCATAGTTCAAATATTTTAACTTTATTATAAACCGAACTAATACCGCCTACCGTAAAGGCAATAAACCAAGCAAAGATGATGACCGGAAATCCGGTGCCTAGGGCAAAAATTAGGGGCAAATACAGTCCGGATGCAGATGAAACAGTCATCGGAATGAGCATACCGAAATACAGCACCCCGCTATATGGACAAAATCCCAAAGCAAAAACAATTCCCAACAATAAAGTTCCCCAAAAACCAAATGATTTCTTTTGTTGCATCTTCTCATTCAAGCTGTTAAAAGCCGGAAAGTTGAGTTTAATGATGTCCAACATAAACAAGCCAATCAAAATTAAAATAGGTCCCAAAGCCCGTTCGCCATATTTTTGCAAAAATCCACCAATCAAAAATTTACTCGCACCGAAATAAAACAACAAGCCAATGACTGTATAGGTTATAGAACGACCGAGTGTATAAACCAGCCCGTTGATGAAAACCTTTCGCTTGTTATCAATATCCTTACTGATATAAGCCATTGCCGTTATGTTAGTCGCCAATGGGCAAGGACTTATAGCCGTCATCAAACCCAAAATAAATGCCGATAAGATGGGTAAATCCGTGCTTTCAAGTAAATGATGTAGCCACTCCATATCAATGCATCAGTTTTTGTATATCATCTTTAAGTTTTTGTCGCCATTTATCAGGATTTGTGGGGACTAACATAAACGCATTATCGGTGGCATCAATCACTTTATCACCTTTGATAATCAGTAGGGTTTGGGCATAAATTTGATATTTATTAATCAAATCGGGTCTTTGGTTTTTATCAATATTTATCGATTGAAAAATGATTTTGCCGTTTTTCATTTCATCAGGAAACAAATCTTTCAAAAATTGATGTGTTTTTTCATCAACCGCCACACAAGTCTCGCAACGAATACTCCCGTGAAAATAATAAACTTGAATCGTGTTGGGTGAAATACTATCTTTTACAATTGATGCGTTGGACTTTAGTTTCTCTGCATTTTTAGTTCCCGAAGACTGACAAGCAGTAATAAATATGCTCATCATCAACATAATTATAATGTTTTTCATCATTTAAGAGTTTAATAATTTAAGCACTTCGTGCGGTTTGGGCACACGTCCTTTTACTTTGACTTCTTCATTGATAACCAATGCCGGGGTGGTCATAATATTGTAAGACATAATATCCATAATATCCGTGACCATCGTTATTTTAGCATCGATATTGTTTTCAGCAACAACATATCTGACAATTTTTTCAAGTGCTTTGCAGCTTGGGCAACCGGTGCCGAGAATTTTAATTTCCATATTTTTAGATTTAATGTTTATTATTTTTTTTACCACAGAGTTGTATCTTTAGATTCCTCGTCGCTTCGATCCGTCGGAATGACAAGCGTCTGTCATTTCGATAAGCAGTGAGAAATCTGTTGTTAATACTGAAAGATTTCTCCTCACTTTCCCGACAAAAGTCAAGACGCTCGTTGGAAATGACACGCGTAT
Source organism: Flavobacteriaceae bacterium (assembly GCA_015493405.1). Lineage (GTDB taxonomy): Bacteria > Bacteroidota > Bacteroidia > Flavobacteriales > Flavobacteriaceae > WGBX01. The sequence continues at coordinate 1,962 of WGDF01000162.1, read as the reverse complement.
CATTTTATTGTGTTTTGTCATTTCGATCCCTACGAAAGTAGGGAGAGAAATCTCTTATTATTTCATTGCGACTTTATGCATATTCTTTTTATTTCTTAATGATTTGAATTATTGTGTTACAATTATCACAATATCAAATTAAACAGATAACCTGATAAAATGATACATATTGTTACCGTTCCAAAGAAAACAGCTATCAATTTCCACGTCATCACCTTTTTGAGCAACATAGCTTCGGGCAAAGACAAACCTACTACGCCCATCATAAATGCAATAGCTGTCCCCAGTGGCACACCTTTTGCCACCAAAACTTGCACAACGGGTAAAATGCCGGATGCATTTGAATACATAGGAACTGCCAAAAGGGTAGCCAGCGGCACGGCAAATATATTGTCTTTTCGCATAAATTTGGCAAAAAATCCTTCGGGAATGTAGCCGTGCATCAAGCCGCCTATGGCAATACCGGCAATAAGATATGGCAATATCCCTTTGATGATTTTCAAAGCTTCATCTATAATAACCGGTAATCGTTGCTTGAACGATTGTTGTTCTTCGATAAAAGCTTCTTGTTCTTTTTCCGCCTTGGCTAAAAGTTCTTTGACCCATGGGCTTAAATATTTTTCCAACTTAAAACTTTGTAAAATCATTCCCGAAACTGTTCCTAATAAAACGCCGCTTATCACATAAATTGCTGTTGTTTTGAAACCAAATAAACCAATAAATAAGCCCACTGCCACTTCATTGACCAATGGGGAAGTAACTAAAAAAGCAAACGTAACTCCTAAAGGAATCCCGCCACTGACAAACCCTATAAACAAAGGCACAGACGAACAAGAACAAAACGGCGTAACCGTGCCAAACAGTGATGCCATCAGATATTCAAATCCATATAATTTACGTCTTGATAAATAATTTTTGACCTTTTCAATGGGAAAATAGGAATTGACAATGCCCATTAAAAAGACCACGATGAAAAGTAAAATTAATATTTTAACGGTATCATAAATAAAGAAGTTGAGCGCTTCTGCCAACCGACTGCCTTTTTCCAAGCCAATAGCTTGAAAAACCAAATAATCCGCTATGTTTTGTAACCATTTAAACATCTACTTATTTTTTCATTTTTTTAATTATCCCATTCAAGTCTGTCGCTTTTGCCAAAGTGTTGCTAATGGTGCCGAATTTGATGATGTTTTTATGCCAAAGCGCTAATTTTCGGTCATCTATATCGGTGTCTATTTCCAACACATAATCTATTTTTTGCATCATTGGCGGGCGGTCGCTTCGTTGTCCTTTGATACTAATGTGCGCCGAACGATATGGAAAATGCAAAATACCGGCATAGCGTTCTACATTTTTCAAAATGCAAGCCGCCAATGCCGTCAATAATAATTCTGCCGGATTGGGTAAGGTGTCATCTCTACCGGATGAGGCATCAAACCGGATTTCAGTTTTATTTGCAATTGCAAAGGCGTTGTCGCCTGCTTTGGAATTTGCTTTAATTTGGTATTCTAACATTTTTTCTTGTTTTTTTTTCCACAGAGTTCAATATTATTAGATTTCTCGTCGCTCGTACCTCGCTCCGTCGAAATGACAAAGTGCTTCTTAATTTTATTATTACTTTTTTTTATAAAAACTGTCATTTCGAAGGAGGAACGACTGAGAAATCTATTGATTATGTCAAAAGATTCCTTCCCGACTTTCGTCGGGACAGGCTGTCGCTCGTGCCTCGCTCCATTGGAATGACAATGATGCCCCTGTCGTCGCTCGTTCGAAATGACAACGACTGTCATTTCGATACGCAGTGAGAAATCTGTTGCAAATACTGAAGGATTTCTCCTCACTTTCCCGACAAAAGTCGAGACGCTCGTTCGAAATGACACGCGTGTCTTTTTATTGTCTTTTGTCATTTCGATCCCTACGAAAGTACGGAGAGAAATCTCCTTTTATTCTACATTCTTACTT
>WGDF01000161.1 GCA_015493405.1 Flavobacteriaceae bacterium | reverse complement strand
GCCCGGCTTGCATACCCATAATCATATGGATAATGAAAAATATTTCGGTGGCAATCAAAGCCATATCTATGGTGGACATCAATTTACGTTCCTTTTTATTATTGCTCAACCACATGACAAAAGCTGATCCTGTAGAAACCCCTGAGGTTAAAAATAATGGGCCTAAAATAGAATTGTTCCATAAGGGATGGGCATTAAAAGCAGATAATAAAATTCCGGTATAAATACCCAAAACAATAGACAGGAATAATAATAAGTATGCGATAGGCTTTCTGTATTTTCTAAAGCTCATTATTATAAAACGGGGAATGATCCATTTGTGTTCCCAACCCTTAACCATATTGGTTGCCCAATCCAGTCTTCTCCATCCTCTTCCGTGTAAATATTCTTCAATATCATCGATATAGCTCAATGGCCAAATCAATGATAATACACTCACAATTGCCAAGGTCCAAGCACCCCAAGACATCGGGGATTCTATTCTAAAATTGGAAAATAATTGCAACACATATAAAGGGTGATGCAAATCATATACCAATAATAACAAACCGAAAACAACAATCCAAAAGGTAAAAATAGGTGCGATTTTAACGGTAAATGGCATAGAATCTTCCTTTCCTTTTAAATAGTATAAAGTTGCAAAAAACAATATACCCGCTGCTAAACCACCCAAAAATAGATAAGTGGCAATGGGTAAACCCCAAATATGAACATGAGGGTATAAACCTTCAATATCTCTAGCTGTTTGAAATAATCTTTCTTCCATAACGTCCTATTTTAAATAATAAATTTGAGGTGCTGTTCCGGCATCGGGTAACAAAGTATAATGCTCTCTGCTTTTAATCAATTTGGAAATATCACTATCAGGATCATCCAAATCGCCAAAGTGCATACAAGTGGTCGGACAAACCGATACACAAGCCGGATCTAATCCATCATCAACGCGGTGATCACAGAATGTACATTTATCGACATAACCATCGGGATGAAAATATCGGGCATCATAAGGGCAAGCTTCTATACAAGCCCCACAGCCGATACATTCATCATGGGTTACTTTTACGATACCGCCTTCAATCACATGACTGGCGCCGGTTGGACAAGTTCTGACACAAGGTGTATCCTCACAGTGGTTACAACGTTGTGATTCAAAATGCATAAATAAATTGGGATATTCGCCACGAGCGATTTCTATAATCCAATCTCGTGAATAGCCCATTGGAACATTATTCTCGGTTTGACATGCTACGACGCAGTCTCCACAGCCAACACATTTGTTGACTTCTATAGCCATTGCGTATCTCATGATTGTGCTTCTTTTTTATGTGGATTTTCAGTTAAAATGGTTACGAAATTATTTCGCATACCGGTACCACCCGTTACGGGGTCTTTCTCTACTTTATAAACCATTTCGGAGTCGGAAATTCCACGTCCATAGGTTCTTGACATTTCTTCTACTTTACCATTGACAAATATGCGTCCTTTGTTGCCAAATCCGTGTGGCAAAAAGACAGCATCATGTCTAATGCGTTCGGTTATACGTACTTTAATTCCGAAAGAACTTACTTTTCCTTTAAAATTTTTCAACCAGACTTCTTGACCATTTTCTATACCATAAATATTGGCTACCTTTGGATTAACCCACAAATTAGGTTCGTTTTTTAATTCCCATAAATATGGATTATTTAAAGTTCTACCAAAAGTATGCATCGGCAATCGGCCATAAATCAAACGTAAAAAGCCGGTAGGCGCCGCACCATGGTCTTTGTAAACCGGCATCGGATCATAACCCCAATCTGCAAAATCTGTAGAAAAGAGTTCAATCTTTCCGGTATTGGTATTAAACCAGTATTCTTCTCCCGGTTTCAAATACATCGGTGTTTTTCTAGGAAAAAGTTTGACACCAACCCGTTTCATTTCTTCCATAGAACTACCCACTTGTTTGAGTTGCCAATCCAGTACTTCTTCAAAGTCCTCCCATTCGTAAAAATCTTTTAAACCTAAACGAACACCAATTTCTCTGGCAATCCACCAACCGGGTTTAGTTTCCCAACGCGGTTTAACGGCAGGGTAACGCAAAGCAATATTAGGCTGACGATTATGTGCAGTTCTGAGATGATCCAATCTTTCTAAATAAGTGGCTTCAGGCAAAACAACATCGGCATAACCGGTAATTTCACTCGGCATAGTATCCACCACAACGACCAAATCTTGATTTTGTAAAGCCCGCTTGACTTTATCTTCAGGCGGAATAGACTGAATAGGATTGGTAGCCGTAATCATCATACCTTTAACTTTGTAAGGCCCTTTATATTCGGGCAACGCATGATCTATAATTTCATTGGTAATACCCATTATGGCCAGTTTATGTTTACCACGAGAAATTGTTTTCCAAGACCATTTTGGTTTGGGAAACGGCGGATGAGCTTCCTGAGGCAATTTAACTTTTTCAGGAAAATAATAGCCGCCTTCACGTCCCCAAGCACCTAGAATAGCATTTAAAATAGCAATAGCTCTGGTTCGTTGCGTATCATCACCATACCAAGCAGTATGACGGCCCGGAGAAATCACAACTTTTGGTGCTGCACCTGCCATCATACGTGCGGTTTCGTATATATCACCGGCAGGAATAGTCGTTACACTTTCAGCCCATTCCGGCGTATATTTTTGCACATGATCTTTGAGTTGATCAAAACCGTAAGTATATTGGGCTACATAATCTTTGTCATATAAACCTTCATTAATGATAACATTCATCCAAGCTAACAATAAAGCCATATCAGTAGCCGGTTTAATGGGAAGCCATTTCGTAGAATGAGCTGCCATGGTAGAAAAACGCGGATCCACCGTAATTAAGGTCCCTCCTTTGTCGATCAAGGCAGAAACCTCTTGAACGTGGCCATTATGCATATTTTCCCCCACATGGTTACCTATACTAACCAAGCAATCGGTATTACGCACATCGGTAGGTTCAGGCGATGCCAATCCGGCACCGTAAGTAGCAATAAATCCGGCTTCACGGGTAATCAAGCACTGGGCACCGGCTGGCTCGCCCATAGTTTGAGAGCCCCAAGCTTTAAACAAATGCTCAAAGTGTGGTCCTGTTTTTCCGTGATGCAATAAAGCCATACTTTCTTTACCGTATTTTTTTTCAATATCTTTCATTCCTTTGATGATGACATCAAAAGCTTCTTCCCAAGTGGCTTCTTTAAATTCTTGTTTACCATCTTTACCTTTGACTCTAATCAAAGGTTTTTTAAGGCGGTCATTATCCGTATACATACCTAATCCACCTGTCCCACGCGGGCAAAGTCTCCCATTGGAATGGGGATCGATATCATTACCGATTACTTTATGTATTTTACCTTTTTTATCAGTATAGGTCCAACCGGCACAGTTCCAAAAACACACCTCACAAACCGTTGGCGTTTTAATGGCTTCATTTTCCAAAAGATGTTCGGTTTTTTCTTCACCAAAAATAGCTCCCATCAAACTGGTCAATGGTGGCGACATGGCTAAACCGGCAGTTGCCGTTCCTGATATTTTGATAAAATCTCTACGATTTAGTTTACTCATAATATTATTTTATCAATGATTAATTTTTTCCTTTTAAATTACTCAAAAATACACCCTAAAGTATAGCTTTAAACTGACTAATGACATATTTTTTTGATAAAAGAACGATTCTAATTAAGAAAAATTGAGAAAATTGAGAAATGTCATTTTTGTAACATAATTGCCGGTGAGAAATGAACAAAAATCTCAATGCTTGTGAGGTACACCTTTAATGTGCAAAGCCAAATGATTTTCATCTCCGGTTTGATTGGCCCAACCGAAATTGGCATCTTTCTTAGCATCTAAAAGGTCTAAATAAGGTTTGATATCCAAAATAGGAGTTCCATCGAAAGCATCTATTCCGGATATGTGGATGATATTTTGTCTGATTTTTTTAATTTTAACAACACTAATACCGATAGGATTGGGACGGTTAGGACTACGACTGGCAAAAACACCGATTGACATATCCGGCACCCAAGGAGGGCTAATAAGCATTCGGCTAGTTCTTAGCTTAATCTGATCCAAAGCATAAATGACATATATATAATTGAATGTATTAAGCAAATGTAAACCTTCGGCAAATTGCTTATTCAACACCAGTCTAAAATCACCTTCATCAGTTTGAATCGATTGGTAGGGTGCCACATCTTTATAAGGTGTCCTGATAACACCTATACTGTTAAAAACATGATATGATTTAGGTGAATTAGGCATTATTGGTCAGTACCACTAGACTTTTCATTTTTTTCATCCATTGATGGATATTCAGGTGGTTGGTTACCGTAACTCAATTCGGTAATCTCATCCATTTGATACAGTATATCCATAGTTTCTCGTGCTTCTTTTTCATCAACTATACTTATAGCACTTCCAACGTGTACCAAAACATAATCTCCTATCTTGGCTTCGGGAACCATAGCTAAATTAACATCTTTGATAATGCCGTCAAAACTAACTTTGGCAAATCTAAAAATATCATCGATTTGATTGTCTATACTGATTATTTTTCCGGGTATTGCTAAACACATAATTGGTTGGTGATTTGGTTAATCGGTTATTTGATGATGATGGTTAATTGGTTATTTGCTGTGTTCCGACTATTGTCGGGAGTGGATCGGTTATTTGTTATTCCAAATCCATACTCCGCACTTTGTTGCTTTCAACTTCGCACTTGGCACTTTATCGCTTTCCACTTTCAACTCATTCGCACCTTGTCGCTTTCAACTTGACACTTCGCACTTGGCACTTTACCACTTTCCACTTTATCGCTTTCCACTTTCTACTTTCTACTTTTTACTCAACAGCCACTCATACCACTGCTCCATACCTTCTCCCGTGGTGGCGGATACTTCAAAAAATATCAAATTCGGATTGACTTGTCTGGCATAAGCTTTCGCTTTTTCAACATCAAAATTCAAATACGGCAATAAATCTATCTTATTGATGATACATACATTCGAACCGGCAAACATATCGGGATATTTAATGGGTTTATCATCTCCTTCTGTTGTACTGACTATGACAACACGAGCATTTTCCCCTAAATCAAAAGCAGAGGGACAAACCAAATTC
>WGDF01000160.1 GCA_015493405.1 Flavobacteriaceae bacterium | reverse complement strand
TTTTCTTTTTCAAATAATTAACGATTTCTGAATGATTGAGTGGAATTGCGGAATATTTCATTGTAGTAAAAGTTAATTTTGAACAATTTGAACACCTTTCCAAAAAGCGATATAATTTTTAATAGGTTTTGCCGGATATTTAGGATCCGGATAATACCAAGCTGCATCTTTATTGATTTTTCCATCAACAACCAAATCATAATATGATGCGCGACCTTTCCAAGGACAAACGGTGTGCAATTCAGAAGTTTTTAAAATATCTTTATGTACTGATTCCGGAGGAAAATAATGATTGTTTTCAATGACGATAGTAGCGTCACTTTCGGCAATAATTTGATGGTTCCAAATGGCTTTCATCATTTTTTTGATTTTAAATTTAATATTAGAGTTTAGTAAGGTACCCCTGATTGACGTTGAACTTTGAGGGCATTGACATACCATAAAAATTCATCTAGAAAGCGTTTGATATTGTTATCATATTTTTCTTCAATGGCCATCCCATTTTGGTTGATACTGCTATAAATATTTGATATGGGAAAAATACTGGGGATGGCCGGCATGCCCAGTTCAGCTAATACAGCACGTAAGTGCATTGCCACACGCATGCCGCCAAATCCACCCGCTGAATAAGAGACAATAGCACTCGGTTTAAAATAATATTCCGATTGAAAATGATCTAACAAATTTTTCAAAACTGCCGGAATACTATGATTATATTCACCTGATACAATGACAAAACCATCAGATGCTTTTAAAATACGATGTATTTGTTCCATCGTATCCGGTGCCAATCCGGAAGGATATTCTTTATGCATTTTATCCAAAAAGGGTAAAGGATATTTTTGATTGTCGATAAACTCAATTTGCATATCGCGTTCATTGAGTTTGTGGATGATAAATTTAGCGGCTTTAATACCTTGTCTATCACTGCGGTTGGATCCGTAAATTACTGCTATTTTATGCATTCTATTTTAATTTTAAATGTTTCTGTCTGATATAAGTTGCTTTAAATGAATATTTTATCATTAATGAGATGGAGACGATTATTAATAACACGCCCCCATAAAGCAAATATGTTGCAATTATTATATGATGAGGCAACCATCCCGAAACACCTGATAACAAAAAGAAAAGAATGCCTAAATATTGAAACACGATGGCAATACTTAATATTTTTAATTGTTTGAGTTTGTCATTAATAATTATCAAACAAACATGATCACTTCTATTATCCTTTTGAAGTGCAGAAATTTCATCATTGAGATGAAGCAAAATATGAGAGGTTGAAGTAATAATAAATCCGATGCCGGGAATAATACTTATTGGGATATACCATTCCATAATCTAATTTTTGGGTAAGCCGGTTTCATATGAATTATCGGGATTATTACTCCATTCGAACCAACCGCCATCAAAAACCGAAACTTTAGGCCAGCCAAGTAACCAAGCGTTGAACCAAGCTTCACTACCACGCCACCCCGTACCGCAATAGAATGCCAAATGTTTATCAGGCGTAATACCGGCTTCTTGCCAATTGTCCGCAATTTCTTGCGCTTCACGAGTGGTATGGTCTATATTGCGATAATTTTCCATATGGTATGCATCACTACCGCAATTGCCAAAAACTGCTCCGGGAATTCTACCTTTTTTTTCTATATAATTATACCCGCTGACTTCTCCTATAAATTCCGCCCAACTGCGTACGCTAATCAATTCGGCATCAGGTGCTTTAATCATTTGTTTGGCTTCCTCTATATCGACAATTATTTCAGGATGTGCAGGTATTTCCATACCGAAATCGGCCACCGGAATTTTCGGCACATCTTCTGTTGAAATAGGATAACCGGCTGATTCCCAAGATTTAAATCCGCCATTGAGCACGCGTACATCTTTAACTCCGGCGTACATCATAATCATCGCCAAACGTATGGCACCTATATGACCGGCAGCGCTTCCCGGAAATGCATCATTGTTATCAGGCTTAAGAAATTTGCCATATAAAATAACTGTAGTATCAGCTGTGATGCCGTGTGATTCCAATGCCTGTTTGAGTTCTTTGTGGGATCGCCGATTCCAAGTTTCAGGCGCTTCCAAAGCCAAAGTATCCATATCAACAGCTTCCGGAATATGTCCCGATAAATAAGCATTCCGATTACGGTAATGTGCATGGATGATGATATATGATTTATTGGTCTGATGCGCATATTTTTGCCCGTCAATCAATTGTTTGACCCATTGCGCCGGTACTAATTTGTCGTAACGCTCTAATTGGCCCATGGGCAAATCAAAATTTGTTGTCCATTCATCAATAAAATATCGGTAAAGAAAAACATTTTTAAAGCCTTTGGAATGTAATTTTTCAGCAAAGTTTTTCAATTCACTGAATTGGTACCCATATAAAACAATATTATGTTCTGGTTTTAAACTTTTTGAAACGATAATTTCATTCCATTGTGGTAACATAGTCCAACTATAGGGGAATGATTTGGCACCTTTGATATGGCCACCACGCATTTCATTTTGCAAACGCCAACCATTATAAGCATCTACAGGGCGTATATCAATGAGTTTAGTATGGTCATCATGGAGCAATCGACTGACATCCTTTGTTTTGAGTTCAGGAAAATCGTACATATAAATTGTTTTGTTTAACAGTCGTTATGGTCTGATTTTCCTTACAAATAATATTAATTATTTTTGCAATACAGCAAAATAGCCCAAAAAAATTGGGCTATTTTACTGTATTCTTTAAAAAAACACCGGATGATATGTGCTTTTACAAAACTAATATCCTGATAATGAATATAAGAAGTTTCATTTAATCCTATTAATCAATATCTCCGATTTGGGAAGGGTTTATTTATCATCTTGAGCTTGAATAGCGGTTAATAATATGGTATTGTAAACATCATCAACGGTACAACCGCGACTTAAGTCGTTAACCGGTTTGTTCAATCCCTGCAACATCGGCCCTATTGCTAAAGCGCCTGTTTCTC